>JAKAGP010000500.1 GCA_021825785.1 Nitrospirota bacterium | reverse complement strand
CATGGGGATAAAACCGTAGCCGGGATTGGTGGACAGGTAATCGACCATACCGAGGATCCCTTTCCCCTTTAATCGAGGGATAAAGGGCCAGATCCCGGTGACCGTGAAGTCGGGCAGACGTTTTTCCTGCCAGGTCACCCACCTCTCCGCAGTACCTGCGGGATAGATGGCGGTGAATTCAACGGCCTCGATGAATCCGTCTTTGACCTGATAGGCATCTTTGGTGACACGGCACAAAAATCGGACCGCAGCCTTTGGAAATGAATCCTGGGCCTGTTTAGGGTGTCTATTTTCCTGCGCAAGATCGACAAGGTTTTTGAAAAGCGCCTCCAGTTCTTCATCCATTTCCAGGAGGTTGATACGGCCGGGGAACAATTGGTTGATAAGTTCGAGCCTCTTCTGCTCGCTGTCCATTTTCTCGGCCCCCTGCCTGAGGGCCTGCCGCCACTGTTCCAGGACAACGGAAAGAGGTCGGCGGATATGAAACACCCGTCCAGGGTTGAGTTCCTCCATTATAGCCAGGCTCTTTTTGCGATACTCATTCTCTGTAACAGAATCCTTACGGCCTGCTGTCTCCCTTACTTCCTGTTTATCAAGCCGGGCGCAAAAGGATTCGAATTCCTTATTCTGAGTGAGCTCGATTATGCCCTTTGAAAGAAGTTCCTCTATGGTATTGCGACGAAGAAGAAGATTCTCCAAGTAATTCCTGATCTGCTCTGGCCCAAGCACCACTGTGAGCCTCAGCTGATTTCCTCGTCCCAAATGAATATGAATCCTTGAGGGATCCTGGCAGCGGGGTGCAAAACCGGTATATAGGGACGGTTCATACCAGTAAAAATAGATGCCTGAAGGCGGACCAATATCCTTCCAGTGTGGCGCCTCGGAACCGGCAAACACGGGATGGTAGCCGGCGCTCAGCAAAATCGGCGCGAAAAGAATCGAAAGGAGAAGCGGAGATAAAAGTCGCTTCATCAGATCACCTCATCAAGGGCGAGACCTTGCCCCGCTGACGGTTGTTTTTCATAAACCTGCAACGCGGGGATATTGCCCAGGACGTCATTTCCAATAAACGGGCGAACCTGAAAAAGCCAGAGTTTTCCTTCCTCGAACACGAATTCAATATCCCATGGTCGAGCCGTTCCCCAGGCACCAAGGTCTGTTTTCAGATTTTTTGTAATCGTCTTAGCCGCCTCCACCAGGACTTCTAATTCCTGGTCTGTCAAAACCTTTTGAGATCCGGTTGAGGAAATCACCTTGACACCCCCCTTGGGATCAAGAACGCGCCGCCACGGTGACTTAAACTGCATGACCAAGTGGCTACCCTCAGGGGTCCAGAGAATGGTCTCAGCTGGAGATCCATCCACGGCACCGCCCACGCCTTCCGACGTTGCGACCAGAATACCTTCAGGGTTATTGGTCTGGGGGTCTGCGGTGATAAGCACACCAGACTTTTCCGACGGAACCGATTCGAGGATCACGATGGACGGGAGCACCCAGAAGGGTGAATCAATGATTGTCTGGCGCCAGGAGAAAGACCGGTAGGAAAAAGGGGATGCCCAGACCTCCTTGATCCCTTCGAGGATCGCCTGGAATGTGGAAAGATTGAAAAGCGTAAGGTTCAAACCGGCCCCGTTGAACGCATCGAGGTCCTCCACGTTGGTGTCGCTCCGAACAAAGCATCCTACGGTCTCTTCCTCGTGGTTTTCAAAAAACAGCCCCTGGCGCCGGAATTCCGAACGCAGCGATTCCCGCAACCCCGGATCAAGGGGGGTGGAAATCAAGGAATGTTGAATTATCAGAAGACGGGGTTTGATCCATTCAGCAAGCTCCTGTTCAGTCTTACCGCTCGGGATCAGCTTGGAAAAAAATTCATCATAGGTCCTTTGAACGAACAGGGGCAGTTCCTGGCCCGCTTCCTGAGCCGCGAGATTCTTGAGATCCGTTGGGACGGTCACACGGCATCGCTTAAAGTGGCTATGGTAGAGACCAAAGGGAAGGACGATCCCGCGGGAAACCGAGGTTGGGAACATCCTTTTCAATTCTCCGAGAAAAGCGGCCTTTGGACCATAGCGGATTCCCGATTCGGCCCTGCTGGCGGCGAGTAGATCGATCGGATAAGTGTCGTTCAGGTTGAGCCTGCCTGGGTCAATATGCAATTTGGATGCTGCGGTGACAAGGGTCCCGTCGCTTCTCCTTTTCTCATTCTTCCTATATTCGGAGACAATGCTGCGATCCTGATCCGTCATAAGCCGGGCGGGCTTAATGCAGATTCGTCCGTTCGGGGCAATCAGGTAAAAGACCTGTTGCCGGTCAAGTGGCTCCAACTGCCTGAAAAGAGCAGGCGTGACCACACAGTTTGGAATCCCTAAGGCGCGGGCCAGGAGTTGAACATGAGACACCATGTTTCCCTCGCCCATGGTTATGATGCCTGCGGCCGGAGAAAGATCCGCCGGTGTCTCTGACAGGGCGATGATGTGATCCCTGGTATATGACCCTCCAGTAGGTGAAAAACGAAGCTCCCCAAGGGCGAGACCTGGATTAAGGGCGCGGATTGCAGAGTTGCCCTGTCCGCCAGGCAGCTCATGATGC
>JAKAGP010000499.1 GCA_021825785.1 Nitrospirota bacterium | reverse complement strand
TGGCGGGGGCTGGCCTTGATTATATTTTCCATGTCCAGTCCGCCGTCTTCGAAGGCGTGTATCACTTTATGCTCCGCCCCGTGGTATTCAAAAATTCTTCCGGTTTCCTTCCATAAGCCTATTACCCAAACATACAGAAGGAATATGGCCGCCCTGGAAATGCCGTCGGCCACATTAAACAGAAGGCTGCTGGCCGCCACCGGCGCAATCAGAAAGCCAACAAGCTTGGCTATCAAAAGCGGCACGAACAGAAACAGCACAAGCGCCGCCCCCACAGAAACTAAAAGCGTGCCCGCCATCATAATAGGCGATATGGGTTTTTCGCCATCCCCTTCTTTTTTGCCGCCCGATATCTGCGCGGAGAACTCCAATGCCTTTATGCCCAGCAAAAGCGTATAGAAGAGGATGAAAAAACCCCGGAACAAGGGTGTTTTTTCCAACCTGTGCGGCTTAAGGGGTTCTGTTTTCAGGTGGATGACGCCTGCGGGGTCTCTTACGGCAACGGACCAGCCCTTCTTGGACTTGAACATGACGCCTTCTATAACAGCCTGCCCGCCAATGCCTTTTAAATCATTACTTGCCTGGTGCTTTTCCATTCTTCTCAACTCTCAAATTTGAATCTCAAATTTGTTTCCCTTTGCGGAGCGCAAAAGGGGCCACCACGCGCAAATATACGGGGCGGCCCCTGAAATGGAAAGAAAATTTAGCTCTCTTTCTTTTTTCTTTCGTATTTCTTTTTAAATTTCTCCACACGGCCCTCGGCGTCCACGATCTTCTGTTTGCCGGTGAAGAACGGATGGCATTTGGAACAGATGTCCACGCGTATCTCATCCAGCGTGGACCTGGTCGTGAAGACCTCGCCGCAGGCGCAAATTACTTTGACTTCTTTGTAATCGGGATGTATGCCCTGCTTCAACTCGAGACTCCTCCTTTTTAATAGTCTTACTATTTTATTTGAAACGTAAAGGGAACGCAAGTGCAGAATTTTGCCGCCGGATTTTTGCCGGGTGGTTTGCACAGTATAATCCGGGTATGGGCAGCGCAGATGGGGACGTGGAGAAATTCAATAAAGGCTTGTATTTTGATGCCCACGAAAGCTGGGAAAAGCTCTGGCGGGCCGAAGAGGACAACGGCGGGAAGGATTATTCCAGGGGATGATCAAAATAGCGGCGGCGTTCCATCATTTAATCAGGGAGGAGGAGACTGGAGCGGCAAAACTGCTGAAATCGGGGTTGGCCCTTGTCCAAAGGCATGAGGAGCTTTGGGAAACCGGATTCCCCGGATGGAACATAGGCAAGTTCGTTAAGGAGGTCAAAATATTTAGAGAGCTTCGCTCTGGCAAGGCCCTATGTGCGAATCTCCCCAGGCTTGTCCGGAAAGGTACGCATATCCCTGTGCACTAGCGGGCCAATTCCTGTCAGACGCAGCGGCATTTCCCGCACGTTGAAGCAACGGCCCAGTGGTCATTTTCCTGGTATATTCTGCTGGGCATTCCGGACATCTCAAGAAAGCTTCTCATCTTTTTGGCATCAGGTTCTGATGATTCGATCACAGTTATGAGTTCCGTATCGTTCATTTCTTTCAGGCCATCCCGGACCCTGATAAAAGCATCCCTCCGCGGCAGGCCTCTTACATCCAGTATCATGTTAAATTTTAACATAAGGGTCTTTTTCGGACGGATTTCTCAGCTCCTCAGCAGTAAACGATGTCCCCTGAATTTCCTTAAGCATCTCCCGTTTGAAGCTGAACCCTCGTGCCTTTTCCTTCGCTGGCCCCCTGGTTTCTATCAGCATACTTAAATGCTCGATAAACATTTGCGCCGGCCGCGGGACAGTTTTTTTCCTGTGACAGATTATATGGAATTTATGTCCAGCCTTGAACCCTTTCACTTTTATTTGGGCGAGAACGCCTCTCTCCAATTCGTCAGATATGGAAGTTCTCCAGAATGCGCTAATCCCCAGTCCGGACTTTACAGCCTCAAGCACGGACGGCAGCGACTCGAAAGTTCCCGTAATCTTAAGCCTAGGAATCGGTATTCCCAGCGTGGAAAGCGCCGCCTCCATTTTTTTTCTTGTTCCAGACCCCTCCTCGCGCAAAACAAACGGCAAAGCCGAGAGCGCCTCAGGGGTAGCCAACCCCTTTGTTTCGAAATCGCAGGAACCCGCAAAGACCAGTTCGTCATCAGCAAGCGGCATGAACTTAAGGCACTTGCGCTCCCAGATGCCGCTTACTATGCCCAAGGGCAGCTCGTTTCCGGCAATCATTCCGGCAATCTCCTTTGAGTTTCTGGCAACTACCTTCACTGAAATCCCCGGATAAAGTTTTTTGAAGTCCGCCGCCGCTCTGGGCAGAAAATAGGTGCCCGGTACTGAGCTTGCGCCAACCAGGATCTCACCTGCAGGCGCATCCGTCGCTTCGAAAACTTCGCCCTTCAGCGAATTGAATTTTTCTATTATTTCTATGGCCCTGGGATAAAGCAGGTTGGATTCCGGCGTGGGCGCGATGCTCCTTCCCAGCCTGTCAAAAAGCCTTGCGCCGAGGGTCTCTTCCAGGGTCTTTATATGGTCGCTTACTGTAGGCTGGCTGAGA
>JAKAGP010000498.1 GCA_021825785.1 Nitrospirota bacterium | reverse complement strand
TTCTGTGATCACCGGACAGATCGTATCGCGGACGGGCAAATACAAGTACTTGGGCGTTGCCGGAATGCTCATCAGCGCCCTCGGAATGTACATGATGTCGCGGATGAATGTGGATACCTCGAGCGGCATGCTGAGGCTCAACATGGTCATTACCGGCTGGGGGCTTGGCATGACCATGCCTATTTTCATGATCGCGGTGCAAAGCGCTTTCGGCCATGCCCAGCTTGGCCAGGTAACAGCGTCCACACAGCTGTTCAGGAGCATAGGCAGCACCGTCGGCAGCGCCGTTCTTGGCGGCATGTTAAACAGCCAGCTGGCAGACCGCTTGGTTGGACTGTCGGATGACGGCTTTGTGCGGGCGATGAACCGGATGAATCCGCAGGCGGCTCTGGGCAAGGTCGATTCCAACATGCTGCAGAATTTTCTGACTCCTGACGGCCAGGCCCAGATCAAGGCTGCCATCATCTCGCAGGCGCCCGCCGATTCACAGCCCCAGATACTGGGAGCCTTTGATCATTTCGTGGAGACTCTGAAAATCGCTTTCAGCAGCTCCATAGCAAACCTTTTCATCGCGAGCACCGTGATCATGGCCCTGGCCTTCCTCGTGACCTGCCTCGTCCCCGAGATCAAGCTGCGCCGCTCGAATGCGCCGTCTCTGACCGAGAGCGGAATGGAGCTGGAAGCCGAACTGGCCAGCGCCGATCCCGGGCACGAGCCGGAGCTCGCCGGTGACGTGGATGCAGGCGGCGATCAGGACGAAACCGCTCCAGGCGCCGAGCCTGCAGCGGAACAGACCTGAGTCACAGGCCTTTGAATCTGACGGCATCTTCCAGCGGCCGCCTGGGGCTGCGGAAACGATTCTGGACCGAGTCCGGGTCCGCGTAGCCAAGCGCGATGCCTATGATGATCGCAAGCTCTTCCGGTAAATCCAGCGTCTTCCTGATCAGATCGGGATAGATGACCAGATTGTAGGCGATAGAAGAGGCGACCCCCTGTTCCTCGGCCGCCAGCATGATGCTCTGGGCCAGCATGCCCAAGTCGTGTATCGACCAAGATGACAGTGACCGGTCCATGCAGAGGTATGCCACAACCGGCGTCCCGAAGAATCTGTTGTTGTTTTCCTGCATTGCTTTCCTGGCAGCCTCGTCTGACCGGTCGATGCCCAGCGACTCAAAACGCGCAGCCCCGAGCTCATGCATGCGCTCTTCGATCGCGGCCGGCCATTTTTCCGGACGGGGCAGATCGGCGGCGGGAAGCGCGCCGGCGTGGAAATTCTTCAGGCAGGCTCCCCGCAATTCCTCTAGGACATCGCCGCCGGCAACATAGACCTCCCATGGTTGTGAGTTTGCCCACGACGGCGTGTGGATGGCAGCTGAAAAAATTTCTGCGAGCGTTTCCTTTGCGACTGCTTCAGGTTTGTACGCGCGGCAAGTAAAACGTGATTCAAGCGCTTCGGTTACGTTCATGAATGCCTCCGTCGGTTATTAAAATCGAGTTGAGTTGCAAACCATCCAGCCATCAAGGAGATAACCCGGTCCATGTGGTTAAGGAAACCACGGAGGTTTTTCCTGGGTGCGGGTTCCCTTTCAGGCGAGGGTATGGCGGAGAGGGAGGGATTCGAACCCTCGGTGCCCCGAGTAGAGGCACAACGGTTTTCGAGACCGCCGCATTCAACCAGCTCTGCCACCTCTCCGCTACCGATGATAGTTTATCCAATGCCGGGCTGAAGGTGAAATCAGGAGAAGCCTATGGACAAGCGGCGCCTGAACACGCTGGAAAAGCAGGAAATGGCCGGGAAAACGTTTTACGGCAAATGGGTCCCGGGCCGCAGCGATTCAGCGGCGCCTGGAAAAGAAATCCCTGAGGACGGCGGCGCATTCATCGGCCAGGATCCCGGGGATAACCTCAGCCTGGTGATTCAAGCGGGAGTCACGGGTGATATCCATGAGCGTGCCGGCGGCCCCCGCCTTGTCGTCGACGGCCCCGTAGACGAGCCGCTCGATCCGTGCCAGATAGATGGCGCCGGCGCACATGGGGCACGGTTCGATGGTCACGTATATGGTGCAGCCGGGCAGACGCCAGCCGCCGAGCTGTTTGGCCGCCTCGCGGATTGCCAGCATTTCAGCGTGGGCAGTGGGATCCTTCCTCTCCTCGCGCTCGTTGCCGGCGGCCGCGATCACCTCTCCCCCCCGCTCGATCACGGCTCCGACCGGGACCTCGCCGCTATCGGCGGCCATGCGGGCCTCATTGAGCGCTATGCGCATGAAATGCTCGTGTTCTGTGCTGCCTGCATTCATATGGCTATCGTATGCAAGCATTCCCGGGAAAACAAACGGAACTGCATGAGAAAACTCGAGATCGTGAAACAGAAAAGGCCGGGGCTTGAAGAGGGACTGCAACACCCTCGAATCGAAAGGGAAAAGTGGCGCGCCCGACAGGATTCGAACCTGTGACCTCTTGATTCGTAGTCAAGCACTCTATCCAACTGAGCTACGGGCGCGAATGATTTAGGAAACATAGGAAACGTACGTCCCCTAATGGCGGAGAGGGAGGGATTCTAACCCTCGAAGGAGGCTTAAAACCCCCTTAATC
>JAKAGP010000497.1 GCA_021825785.1 Nitrospirota bacterium | reverse complement strand
TGGCGATCGGCATGACGCTGGTGATGCTCTGGGGCATGATGCCCGGCCACTGAAGTGCAACGCTCGTGGAAGCAGCCTTCGCGGCCATGCCGCTTTTGGGATCATGCCAAACGGGAGATGCTTCAGTGCCGTTTTAGACTTTGGGCGTCGAGTTCCGGCAGCGAGTAGAACCACTGAAAGAAAGCGCCTTCGAAGTTATAGTCTTCGGCAAACTTCCGCGCGAGCAGGCTTTGATCGCCGGGCACAAGTTGCAGATAGCGCATGCCGCCGCCCTCATGGTGCGGACCCGGAACTCGCGACGCCGCGGATAACGTGGAGGGGCAGCGTTTTGTTGCCAAAGAGTGTGTGTTTTTGGATGCCGCCGGGGATAAACGCGATGGTGGCGGTGAATGTGTCGAGAATGGCCGCGATGCCGGCGCAAGAAGAGAAAACGCCGAGTACGAACAAAAGCAGTTCCAGACCGTCTGTGGAAGGGCCGGGCATGTTGAGCGCGGCGGCGGCCAGAATCAGGCTGATGGACAGAAAGATGGCTGCGAAGGCCCGGTCGCGCCAGGAGAAATGATAGATGCGGTTGACCGGCGGAGGTGACTCATGGATAGCTGGCTCTTCCGGAAGTTCGAATCCAGCCAGCCAGGATGACACCGGAATGCGGAAACACGGGAACAAACAGCGATCTACTTCAGGAATTGCCCACCGAACACGATTGTTTTTGGGAGTTACAGGAGCTTACCCGCGGCGAGGTCGCGGATCAAGGTGCGATCGGCGGCCAGAAAGTCGTAATTTTCCAGATCCTCAAGTTTGACCCAGCGGAGCTGCAGGAAGATGCGGTTCTCAAGCTCACCGGAGAACTCATAAACGGTGAAGAACTGCAGGTCGACGGCTCCGCCGTGGCGATAGTTGTGACGGATGCGCGTGACACGGGGGCCGATGAGTGCATGGATGCCAAGTTCTTCCTCGAGTTCGCGGGCCAGGGCCTGTTCGGCGGTTTCGCCCGGTTCGATCTTGCCGCCTGGAAATTCCCATTGCAAAGCCATGGGCTGGTCGGCTCGACGTTGACAAATAAGGACTTCCCCACCGCGAACGATCAGTGCCGCCGCCACAAAACGAAGCGCGGGACCACGGGGCCGGATTTTGAAGTTCGCTGTTTCTTCATCCACATTTCCAGTGTAAGCGCACCAGACGGGACGGGGCTTTACGCCATGGGAAGAAGGAGGATCAACGGGCCCGGTCGTGGATGTCCTGCCCGACGCACGGAAGGGATGGCGCGCCTGCCGAGAACCAAACTGGTGATGGAGGCAATAGGGAAAAACCTCTGGAGAGGAGCCAGAGGTCTTTCTCTTGTATGTGGAGCCGCATCGGCGGCCAACCTTCAGAAACAGTAGTGCCGTTCTCTAACGCGCAGATATATCTAACCGCGCGGCCGCTATTTTCCGGAAGTCTTAGCTTTTTTCTGTTCTGCCCAGCGGCGCTTAACGGCTTCTGCGATGCGCTGACGCCCTTCCGGAGTTAGATTTCTCTTCTTCTTTCGGGCGGGTTTTCTGGCCGGCGCAGCCACGCCGGCTTTTGGGGCGCGGGCACGGCCACCAGCAAGCAGAGCGCGTGCCTGGTGTAGTTGAGCGATCTCGCGATCGATTTGAGCAAGGATATTGGAAACTCCCACGGTTCCTCCTGTAAAGTCGTTCAAAGTGGCGATAGTTCCGGCCGGTCAGGGTACAAAAGTGGGCGAGAGAAGCGCCACTTGTCCTGTGAAACACAATACGCAACTGTAGACTCTTTTACAAACAAAAAATGACTTGGATCGCCGTGGAAACGTGCATGGTAAAGCAGACTGTCTGCGTCCAAGAAGGCATGGGTTCCAGCGCGGAGAGAAGAACAGGGATAGGTCTCCCCGATCTGTCTCGTGCTGTTCAAGGTTCAAAAGTTGGCGTCAGGCGCATGAGTGCCGGCAAGGGATTCCTTCTACGGTAAGGAATGGGTGATCGTCTCTACGAGCTTTTGGCCATGCCGTGGAGGCGGCTGTCTTCCTGCGTATCCAGCGTGAAGCCGCTCTATGGGCTCAAATCGCTGTTATCCGTCAGCGAGTGGGAGGCGGGGATGCTGGCGGCTGGCCAGGGACGGAAGGACCGGGGTGCATGGCGGGGAGGTTAGGGCCTCCTAGCTGCATGGAGGAGGATTCAGCCGCGCGATAGTTGCGCAGGTTGCGCAGAATTTCGTCCTTTTCGCGGGCATACTGTCCGGCGAGGCGGGTCAGAGCATAGGTGATGATGTCGCTGTGATGAAGGTCCTGCATCGAAGGATCGCGGCGCATATTGAGCCAGAGACGATGAACAAGCTGAACATCATCGGCGCTTAGCGCGGGGCTGTGCGGCCCGATGTAGAAGACCTTGGCCTCCCCGTTGGGCAGGATGACAAAGAAATTGAACTGGCGCTTGGGTTCGGGCAGGGCCTCCCAGGCCTGCCCCAGATGGAAGGCTTGTTCCTCGGCGGTCATGGCGTTGGAGACCCCTGAAACAACCGATTCGATCTCGAGGGAATTGGCGCACTGCGCCAGTGCGGCGAAGACGTCGCCGGCGGGAACCACGAGCAGGGATACT
>JAKAGP010000496.1 GCA_021825785.1 Nitrospirota bacterium | reverse complement strand
GCCAGCACATAACCGCCGATGATCGCCAAGTTCGGCAAAGCAAAAACCACGCGCTGCGTAACGTGCAGCATAGACAAATCCTGCTCCGGTATCCATCTCTATAGCTTTTGAATAAGCCTCGACTGCCTGTTTGTGCTGTCCCGCTTGATAGAAGGCAAATCCTTTGGAAAACCAATCCAACGCAATTAACTGTAGTGTGACGTCGTTATATTTTTTTGCTTCCGCGGCTTTAGCGAGGGCGGACTTTGTGGCGTCGAGTTCAGTCCGCATCCGCTCCAGTTCCTGCGAAAGCTCCTCGGCCCTTTTGCGGCTTTCCTCAAGCTCGGCTACTTTCCGTTTGTCCTGCCGCAACTCTTCAATCTTTTTCGCCACGTCGTCCGGGTCGGCCATAATACGGGCTTTCAGCCAATATGTTGTGCCGTCCCATTTTTCTTCCACCACCTCGGTGCTTGCCACCCCCGCCGAGAGGGTGGTTATCTCGCGCCGCACTTCGTCCGGGCTTTTGCCATCGGAAGATGCTTTATCAACGAACGCACTTTCCACATATACGCCAAGCTCCTGCAAAAGCACACGCTTCACCTGTTCAAGGGCTATGGCGCGGCAACTGCTTTTGCTGTCCAGCTCGCTGGCGGTGTAGGTGTATTCCTTTTCAAAAGTCTGCATTGCGGCATGGCTTTTGGGCGCGGCAAGCAGGAGCAAGGCTATAAACGCCACGCCAAAGAATGAAACGGAGAATGTATTTCTATTTATCATCAGTATAAATCCTACCATAATGATGAACAAGAAATTGCATTACGGTTTGCACCCCATATACAGATTGAAAGGTCAAGCACGGGTGGCGGAATTGGAAGAAATGGTGCGGCAGGCGGATTT
Source organism: Nitrospirota bacterium (assembly GCA_021825785.1). The sequence goes on along the minus strand of JAKAGP010000496.1, from coordinate 1,721 downwards.
GGGGTTTTTGACGCGGGATATGAGCGAAATTTGAAAGATTTGGCGCTGTTGAAAGATTTGCAGGAATTGAAAGAGGCCGTTTCAGGCTGATCGCGGGACGGAAAAGAACTCAGCGGGTGATGCCGCGCTTCTTCAGCTTTTCGACGAGCGTGGTGCGGTTGAGCCCCAGGATGGTTGCCGCCTTGTTCTTCACCCAGTTGGTCTTTTCCAGCGCCTGCATGATAAGCCCCATCTCGTACTCTTCCACCACCTCTTTGAGGTTGATGCCGGTATCGGGTATCTCGATCACCGCGCCGGGAGCGGCGGCGGCTTGCGGCTCCAGCTCGGCCTCTTGCGCGCCTACCAGCAGCATGTCGCTGTATAGCTGCTCTTCCTGGTTCGCGTCGCTGATGAACTGGTACGGGAGATCCTCCACGTCGATCATTCCCTCCCCTTTGATCACCACCATCCGCTCGCAGATGTTCTCCAGCTCGCGCACGTTGCCGGGCCAATCGTAATCCAGCAACAGCTTCATCGCGGCGGGCGTTACGCCGATGATGCCGCGGTTCTTGCTGGCGTTGAAACGCTTGATGAAGTGGTCTATCAGCAGCGTGATATCTTCTTTGCGGGCGCGCAACGGGGGTAGCTTTAACGGGATGACGTTAAGGCGGTAATACAGGTCCTCGCGGAACCGTTTCTCCTTGATCGCTTTTTCAATATCGATATTGGTGGCCGCGACCACCCGCACATTGGTGCGTATCACCTGATTGCTGCCGACGCGCTCGAACTCCTGCTGTTGCAGGATGCGCAGCAACTTCACTTGCAGTGCAGGGCTCATGTCGCCGATCTCATCGAGGAATATGGTTCCCTCATGCGCCATTTCGAATTTGCCCACACGGGTACGGATCGCGCCGGTGAAACTCCCCTTTTCGTGGCCGAAAAGCTCGCTCTCCAGCAGATCTTCGGGGATCGCGCCGCAATTCACCACCACAAAGTTCTTGTTGCGGCGGGGAGAGTGCATGTGTACCGACCGCGCGAACAGCTCTTTGCCGGTGCCGCTTTCACCCAGCACCAAGACGGTGCTATCGGTATCGGCCAACTTCTCGACGGTGCCGAAAATCTCACGTATCCGCTTCGAATTGCCGATGATGTGCGCAAATCCTCTACTGGAACCCGATGTGGCGGCCCGCCCCGTACCCTGACTGGCGGCCTGCTCTTTCCGTTGCAGCAGTTTTTCCTCCAGAGTCATCGGCCCCGGCCCGGCAAGTTCCTCCGAATCGGCAATGGTGGCCGCCTCTTGGGCAGCCGCATCGCCAGCCGCTTCCAGGCGCGCTTCGGCCTCACGAAGCTCGGCCATATTTTCCGCAAGCAGCTTTTCGCGCTCCTCCGGCTGGGGAGCAATGAAAATCGAATTGAAGGACAAGACGCTTATCTCCTCATCCATGTCTTCTGCGTTTACAGCCGCATCATGATCCACCCGATCGGCTTGTTGAGTAATGGGGACCGGAACAAAATCAGGGTCTATAAAATTGTCCAGAATATTATCAGGTTCGTTCATAATTTTGACGCCCCCCATTTTCCGAAAATCCTAATTTCAGCTAATTATAGTAAATTTAGTCCATAATAATTCTTATTTCAAGCAAATATTTCTAGGCCTTCCTAGATTTCCATAGGCAAACGTCAACTTTCCGGATTAGTTTATCATCAATAATCGCTCATAGAATATGTACTATTTTATACAC
>JAKAGP010000495.1 GCA_021825785.1 Nitrospirota bacterium | reverse complement strand
CACAATAGACACCATCGCGGACTGGAATATGAATATAAGCGCGATATCATTAAGGACATCATGAAAGACCTCCCCTGTGTCCGCCTGCAGATAAAGGCTGCCGATCGCAACTTCCCTTCCGTTGTACATGCGTGTAAGAGGTATCGTCCTGGTCAGGACCCCTTTGTCTTTCTTTTCCCCGGCCCTGGCCATAACGCTGTTCTGGTCCGAGATCGAGGCGTAACTTATATAGGGGAAATGGACTATCCCCTCGGCCTGCAGTTGCAGGGCCTGGCTGTCTACTTCCCATAGGGATTCCTCAAGTTGCTCCACGTTGATCCTGCCGATGGTTTTGGGGATGGTGGCCATACGGTTGCGGTAATCCAGCCCGGCCTGGAACAGGGTGAAGAATGCCACCAGGAAAAGGCTGAAGAAAAGGACCCGTTTGCACAGATAATGCCCGATGCCTTTTTGAGAATTCCTTCTGATCATTATCGCCTTCGCGTCACCTTGATGAGCCCATTATACGGTTGAAAGTGCCATCTCTTTTCATCTGACTGATGGCATGAGCCAGACGCGGGACCAAAGCGGAATAGCGGCGGTTCATATACAAATACGCCCAGCATTTCCAAAGGACGGGGCCCACCTGCCGGACGCCGGGCAAACCGCATTCCTTTATAAGCCCCCTGCCTTGCACGCTTTCGTAAATTATCACATCAAAACGTCCGTTCAGGAGCATGCTAAAGAGGGCGTTCTGGTCGTTCACCTCCGTGAGCGAACGCAGGCCCGAAGTTTTTTTCTCAAGTATCTGGGCCCCCCGGGGTATTCCGACGTTATATCCGTTCAGGCTCTTCCAACCGCTTATCTTTATGGCAGGGGATTTCGCAAAAGGGGCAAACTCGAACTTGCAGAGCTTCCCCGGTACCCGGACCAGATTATGGAATTTTTTTTCAATGCCGGCCATGCGGGCAAAGTCTCCGTCATCGATGCCCGATTCGGCATTGATGAGGGCCCTTGCGGACGGCAGCCATACTATCTTCACCTTTTGTCCTATGCGCCTGAAAGCCTCCTTGATCACCAGGTCCAGAGAACCGGTGCCGTGAGGGGTGGAGTATGGATAAATATCGAAGGTGTTGATGACCAAAACCCTGGCATGAGCGTTACCCCCAGAGGACAATACCAGCAGAGCCGCCAGGCAGGCGCATAACAGGGCGCTTGGCAACCGGGTCCTCATCCTTTGCGAATCAATTTTCGCCAAAAAAATCAAACAAACCGGCTCCTTATCATCTAAAGCCCTTTTTAAGGCTTCAGGCCGGGCCTCCCACTGCGGTAATCAAACAAAAACCATCATCGATGATACTAAATCCGCTGGCGGAAAGTCCATACGGCGCCCCCAACGGTGTTTTTTACGTCCTCAGGCAGGGGAAAAGCGGTTCAGCGCTGCCGGCTATTCGAGGTGTGCAGGCATGTGCCGGAAAATATGAGCCCGGTGGCCCCGTCGATGCTTATGGGGGCCCCCTCGGAAATAATGGAATTGCCTATGCGGGCGTAGGGCGTGCCTTCACGGGAGGCCTCGAAACTCAGGTCCTTGCAGCCGACGATCGCAGTGAGGCCAAACTTCTGGGCAAGGACGGAGGCATGGGATGTGGCGCCGCCGGCAGCCGTTATTATGCCGCCTATGTCCGCCATGAGAGAAACGTCATTCGTGCTGGCCGAATGGCGCAGGATAATAACAGGCAAACCGGTTTTGCGGCCCAGCTCTCTTATGGCTTCAGTGGAGAAGGAAAATGAGGCAACCCCGCTAAGCGCCCCCCCGTGCACCCCTATGCCCTTACCTATCACCCTGGGTTCCATCATGCATATTTCCTCAAAACGCGGGATAAACCCGGAGTCAAAAAACTCCATGCGCCTTGCCTGGAGTACATAGACCTTTCTCTGCCCGTCAGTTTTGCAGTACGTGGTCTCCACTTCCTGGGGAAGCCCGCCCATGGCATCCTCGATCCTCCGCGCCAGGTCCTCAAGCATCCCGAAAAGCGCCGGGTCTTTTTCTTCGAGGCTCATATTTTCCCCGCCACCTTCTGCGCCGAACAGTTCTTTCTGTTTTTTTGAGACCGGCCTGTTCGTGCGGGCCCCGTACACAAGGTCGTCACCCGTGGCTATCTCCCTTATCTCGCCGTATATGCGCCTTTCCATGGTGGCGGGGTCCCTCGTAAAAAAAACTGACGCCCCCGCCCCCGGCTGATTGCCGTATATCATCTGCATAAGGGTTACTGACGTGCCCCAGCGGCGGGACATGCCCGTGAACCTGGCAAACTGGGAGGACCTTTCACCATGCCATGACGCGTAGACCGCTTTTGCGGAATTCCTGAGCTGCTCATAAACATCATCGGGGACGGAATGGCCCGCGCGGGATAACGTCTCAAGGTATGCCTGGGCAATGCCCCTTACCTGCCCCTCGCCCAGCTCCTCCAACCCCATCCTGTCCGGTAATGAAGCGCCGCTGTTTTTTGCAAAAGACGCTTTTATGTCATCGAAGATTTTTGGGTCCAGCCCCAGCACCGACCTCCCATAGTGTTCAAGAAACCTCCTGTATGAATCCCAGGCAAGCCAGGGGTT
>JAKAGP010000494.1 GCA_021825785.1 Nitrospirota bacterium | reverse complement strand
ACCTTCCCAAGCCCGGCAATGACATCTCTGTGCCCCATGGCGTACCCGAGCCTCCAGCCGGTCATGTTATAAGTCTTTGAAAGGGAGTGGAACTCTATGCCAACCTCCTTTGCCCCCGGAGCCTCCAGGAAGCTGGCGGGCCTTTTGCCGTCATAGTAAATCTCCGAATAGGCCGCGTCATGGCAGACTATTATGTTGTGCCTGTTTGCGAACTCCACCACCTGGCTGAAAAAATCCTTTCCAGCCGATGCCGAAGTCGGGTTGTTGGGATAGTTTATGAACATCAGTTTCGCCCTTTTAAGGATATCCGCGGGTATGGCGCTGAAATCGGGCAGAAAGCCGTTTTTCTCAAAAAGCGGCATCGGATGGCCTTCCGCACCGGCAAACATGGTGCCCACGGGATAGACCGGATAACCCGGAGAAGAATAGAGCACAACATCCCCGCCCTCCACGAAGGCAAGCGGTATATGCCCTATGCCCTCCTTGGAGCCTATCAGCGAAAGCACCTCGGAGCCTGCGTCAAGCCCCACTCCGAAGCGCTTTCTATACCAGTCTGCAACCGCCTGCCTGAATGAAAGCAGCCCCTCATAGGACGGATAACGATGGTTTCTGCTGTTGCCCGCGGCCTTCCTCAGTGATTCAACTATATGGGAAGACGTGGGGATATCGGGGTCGCCTATGCTCAGGTCTATTATGTCGACGCCTTTTTTCAGCTCCTCCTGCTTGAGCCTGTCTATCTCGGCGAAAAGATAGGGCGGAAGATGGCGCACCCTTGAGGACATCTCGACCTTAACCATTACGGAAAGACCTCCCAATGAAATGTTTTATAAATGAATTTTCAACTGTTTTGTTTCGATTATTATAACCTAAAGGGACTGGCCACGGGCGGCGGTTCTCAGAGCCTGTAGCCCAGGAGTATGTAGAAGGAGTCCGCGCCCTCGTTCAGCTTGAATATGCCAGCGTTCGAGAGGTGCCTGTACCGGTAGGAGATGCTGAAGTCCTTGACGATGACGCCGCCTCCCAGAACCAGGTCGAAGAGGAAATCCCCTCCAAGCCTCCGGTTATCGAAATGGCTGGAAGACGTGGCGTTCAGCCCGGCCCCCATGTCAACGAACGGCGTAACGGTCTTGTACGGGGCGAGCGCCCTCAGTACAAGGGATGCCCCGCCCACATACAGGGTGTTTTCATCAGAGGAGAGCACCTCAAAAGTCGGCTCCGCCCTCAGCAGCAGGTCCGGATACAGGGTCCGCGACCAAGCCCCAAGCACCATGAACTGGGTGGTCTTGATGCCGTTCAGGCTTGCCCCGCCCGCCACGCCAAGCTCGAAATCCGTCTTGCCGGCGGCCATGGCCGTCCCGGAGCAAAACACGGCAAAAGCCATCGCCGCCGATAAGAAAAAGACCTTCAGTGAGGTCATACCTTCCCTAAAAACTAAAATTTATGACAGTAGTTGCACAAACCGAATGCATCGTTGGCCTTGTACCTGAACAGCCTTCCCCAGTCCGAGGAATGCGGCACGTGGCAACTCAGGCATTCAAAAGGCTTGCCCTTCCTGAGGGGGTCCTGTTTGCCCTTGAGCGGATGGCCCGCGGAGGAGAAACCCGCTACAACATGGACCTGCCTCTCAATGTTAGCATGACATTGCCTGCACAGGAAGACGCCCTTTTTCTGGAGCAGCTTGGAATTCGGGCTGACATGCGGCATATGGCATTTCAGGCATTGGCCGGCCTTGACCGGCGCGTGGACGTCTTTTTTAGTGAACTCCTGCTTTTCATGGCAGTTGAAGCAGAGGTCCGGTATTGGCGCTATGAGGAGTTTCGGCTGGTCTGACCTGTGGGGGTTATGGCAGGAGGTGCACATGCCCATGCTCACCGGAGGGTGGACGTCAGCGGCGATAAAGTCCTCGCGCTTATGGCAATTGAAGCAGAGGTCCGGCGGCTCAGCGGCCAGACCCAGCTTGCCGGTGAACTTGTGGGGCACCTTGGTTGCGTCCACGCCTGTGTGGCAGACGGCGCAACCCATCATCACGGCCGGGTGGACGGTCTTCCCCTCGGTCAAATCCTTGTGGCATGAAACGCAGTCGACCTCCGCCGCGCGGGAGACCCCCGCAAGGCAGAGTGTCATGAAAATGACCACAACAGCTGAAATCCTCATCTCTCAAAACTCCTTTTGCAATTGCATTGAAAAGTGGACCAGTCTATTTTGGATGGCAGTTGATGCACAGCTCATACGGGTCTTTTTTGACCTTGTACCTGAATATCTTCATGCTCTCGGAGCCGTGCGGGTTATGGCAGCTGGCGCATCCAAACCGCCTGTTCGGTCTCCTGGGATCGCGCGGCCCGCTCAGCGGGTGGCCTGTGCCGATGACCATAACGGCGTGGGGGCCGTTGAAGATATCGGCGTGGCATTTCCGGCAGGTCTCGTTTCCAGGCCTCTGCAACAGGAAGGCATACCTTGAGGAGTGCTTCACGTGGCACTCAAGGCACTTGCCCTGCTGCACCGGCGGATGCGGGTGGCTCGGCGTGAACTGCGACTGCCTGTGGCAGGTAAAGCACAGCGCTGGCACAGGTTTTTGAAGGAGCCCCTTGTTTTCCGACT
>JAKAGP010000493.1 GCA_021825785.1 Nitrospirota bacterium | reverse complement strand
TTCCGATCTCGCAAGATATTTTTTCAGTTTAATAACAAGATATTTGAATTGTTCAACGGTTTCGCACTCTAAACTTTGCTGGATTATCCCGACTAAAACTATGATTTCGGCCTTGCTGAGCAGGTTTAGTGAAAGTGTATCCTCTTCCCTCATTTATCAAAATTCCCCTCTCGCCTAATTTCATGAGGATGCTTTTAACCGGTATTGTAAAATTTCCTGCGAGTTCCTAACAAGTTTGATGAATGCACTGTATAAGGCGTAACTATTGGGCCGGAAGGGGGGGCCGGAAGGCAACCCTGTGTGTTGACCTGGGGAAAGGCCTCGTATTATTTTTTTACCTTGAAAAGATTCTTGTAGATGTTTCTTAGGACTAAATTCCGAAGGGGCGGGTTTAAAAAAATTCCATGCCACCAGGCCCTCTGCCTTTTGGGAAGAGGGCCTGGTGGCTCAAGCAAATCCGGACTAGATTTTCTCTATCCTCACGGCGCAGGACTTGTATTCCGGCGTGCCCGCTATGGGGTCCCGGTGGGGCGAGGTGAGAATATTTGTTAGCACGTCCTGGTGGTGGAAGGCCAAAAAGACGTTGCCTTCCTGGGAGCGCTCGAACACACTCACCTTTACTTTTATTTCCCCCCGCCTGGAGCTGACATTCACCATCTCGCCGTTCTTTACCCCCAGTTTTTGAGCGTCCGAGGGGTTCAGTTCCAAAAGCTCCTCAGGATACATTTCCATGATCCCCTTTGAGCGTCTGGTCATCGAACCGTTATTGTAATGCTCGCGCCTGCGGCCCGTGATAAGAACAAAGGGAAATTCGGGGTCCGGGACTTCGCCGGAGCCTTTGTGCTCAAGGGCCATGAACCTGGCCAGTCCTCCCGGACGGGAGAACATGTCCTTATAAAGCGTGGCCGTCCCCGGATGGTCTTTGGTGGGGCAGGGCCACTGTATGCTCCCATGCTCAAGCCGCACATAGTTTATACCCCCGTAAATAGGGGCCAGTGAGGCTATTTCATCCATGATCTCGGCCGGATGATTGTATTTCATTTTGTATCCCATCCTGGTGGCTATCTCGCAGAAGACCTCCCATTCGGCCTTGCCGGAGACGGGTTCCACCGCCTTCCTTACTCTCTGTACCCTTCGTTCCCCATTCGTGAACGTGCCCTCTTTTTCAGCAAAGCTGGCGCCGGGCAACACTACGTGGGCAAACCGCGTGGTTTCGGTGTGGAATATGTCCTGTACGACCAGGAAATCCAGTGAGGACAGGGCCTCTTTTATATGAGAGATATCCGGGTCCGTATGAGCGGGGTCTTCACCCAGGATAAAAAGCCCCTTGAAATTGCCCTTTTTTGCCTCATCGAGCATCTCTACAGATTTAAGGCCGGGTTTGGACGGCAGTTTCACACCCCAGGCCTTTTCGAATTTTTCACGTGCTTTCGGGTCCGTCACAGGCTGATAACCTGTAAATACCGCCGGGGCCGGCCCCATGTCCGAGGCCCCCTGCACGTTGTTTTGCCCCCTCAGGGCCATAATGCCCGTGGCGCGCCTGCCTATATGGCCGCAGACCAGCGCCAGGTTAGCCACGGCCATGGCGTTTTCCGTACCGGTCTGGTGCTCGGTGACCCCAAGGCCGTAGAGGATCATGGCGTTTTTTGCCCCCGCGTATATCCTTGCCGCCTCCATGAGCTTCTCTGGCGTTACGCCAGTCAGTTTCTGAACATGGGCAGGCGTATATTCCTCCACCGCCGCCTTCAGCTCTTCGAACCCCTCAGTCCTTTTTTCGATGAAATCCCTGTTATAAAGGCCCTCTTTAAGTATTACATGCACAAGTCCGTTCAAAAGTGCGATATTTGAGCCGGGTTTCAGGTTCAGCCAGACGTCCGCCCATTTGACCAGCTCTATCCTCCGGGGGTCGCCGATGATTATGCGAGCCCCGTTTTTTATGGCCTTGTTCACATAGAGGGAGATTACCGGATGGCCCTCGGTGGTGTTCGAACCGAAGATCAAAAGGGTGTCCGCCTCCGCTATCTGATCGAAGGAATTGCTCGCGGCCCCTGCTCCCAAAGAGGTGGCCAGACCGGCCACAGTGGGGGCGTGTCAAACTCGGGCGCAGTTGTCTACGTTATTGCTGCCAAGGACCGCTCGGACCCACTTGGAGACCAGGTAGTTTTCCTCGTTGGTGCAGCGCGAAGAGGAAAAGGCGCCCACCGCCTCCGGGCCATATTTTTCTTTCAGCTCTCCAAAGCGGCTTGCTATGAGGTCCAGTGCCTCATCCCATGAGGCCTCCCGGAATTCTCCGCCTTCTTTTATAAGCGGGGTCTTTATCCGGTCCGGATGATGAATGAACTCGTAACCGAACCTGCCCTTGATGCACAGGTTTCCCCTGTTCACCGGGGACTCGTAATCGGAGGTTACCTTGGTCACTTTCCCTCCGATAACATTCAGATACATGGAGCAGCCAGTACCGCAATAAGTGCAGGTTGTCTTTATCTTTTTTACGGAGTGGCTCCTGCCGGTCCCGATGGAAGGCTTCTCCACAAGCGCGCCCGTGGGGCAGGTGGAGACGCACTGTCCGCAGAAAAGGCAGTTTTCAGGGGAGAGGGACATG
>JAKAGP010000492.1 GCA_021825785.1 Nitrospirota bacterium | reverse complement strand
CCTCCTTCCAGGGGTGCTTAAAAATTAAAAGCCCCTCTGGCTTTTTCCCCCCTGTCATTCCAAAGCAGACCCGGGATCCCCAACGTGCCTGAAAAAAATTTTTCCGCGCCCCGGAAAATTAACCTCCCTTTAATATTCCTGTAACATGTGCTCTTTAAACTAGAGAAAATCCCTTATAGGAGGAGGTAGCAAGATGAGAAGGTTTTGGATGTTGTTTGTATTAACCGCGGTCCTGTTTTCATTCGGGATTGCGCAGGCGGCAGAGAGGCTGGACGGGGCCGGGTCCACATTCGCCTATCCGATATACTCGGCCTGGGCGCACGACTATTATAAATTGACCGGCGTGGAGCTCAATTACCAGTCAATAGGGTCGGGCGGCGGAATAAAGCAGATAGAGAACAAGACCGTTGATTTCGGCGCATCCGACGCGCCCCTTACACCCGAGGAACTCAGGAAAGCGCACCTCATCCAGTTCCCCACCGTTATCGGCGGCGTTGTGCCCGTCGTGAACATTCCAGGCATAAAGGCAGGCCAGATGAAGATGGATGCCGACACACTGAGCAGGATCTACCTGGGCGAGGTAAAATTCTGGGATGACGCCAGGATAAGGGCATTGAATCCCGGGCTCCGCCTGCCTCACCACGAGATCTCGGTCGTGCACAGGTCCGAGGCCTCCGGCACGACCGCGATTTTTACCACTTACCTTGCCAAAATATCCCCTGAATGGAAGGCGAAGGTCGGCGAGGGCACGGCTGTAAACTGGCCGGTCGGCCTCGGCGCCAAGGGCAGCGAGGGCGTTTCCAACTACGTCAAGAGGATCCCTTACTCAATAAGCTATGTGGAGTTCGCCTACATCCTTCAGGAGCGCATGGCCAATGTGCTTATGAAAAACAGGGAAGGCCAGTTCGTGTCGCCCACATTTGACAGCTTCAAGGAAGCCGCCGCCAAGGCGGACTTCAGCCCCGCCAGGGACTTTTACCTTTGGCTTGTAGACTCCCCGGGCAGGAAATCCTGGCCGATAGCAGGCGGGACTTTCATCCTGCTCTCAAAGGACAAGCCCCAGTCCAATCAGAAGGTCTGCAAGTTCTTTGACTGGTCTTACAGGAACGGCGACAAGACGGCCGAAAAGCTTGCCTATGTCCCGCTTCCGCTCTCGCTGAAGAACAAGATAAGGAATTACTGGAAGAAAGAGGGCATCGCTTACTAGAAAGCGCCTTGCGGTCCCGCATTCCATGAAATCAGGGCCGGGTCTGCCCGGCCTTTTTTTTAAAAAAATTAACAAACAAGCATTCTTTCCAGCATAATTAATGTCCTGAATTCACTCACCCTCCGCTTCGCTCCTCCCTCTCCCATAGGGAGAGGGCTGGGGTGAGGGGAATTGAGCTGATAGGACATTACTTATACATTTTTCACTAATTCTTAACCCTTTTTCAATACTCCGGTAATTATCAAAAAGTATAATCTTTCAGGTTCCTTATCACATTCTTTGGAGGCATTAATATGAGGTCTTATATCGCTGAAAGAAACCGGATAATAGATATTATTGAAAAGAATGACCTTTCAATCCGCTTCCAGCCTGTTTTTCGGAAGGACAGGTCTGTTTTCGGCTATGAGGCCCTTTCCGGGCTGAAGGACAACAGGGATTTCCCGGACATACCGGCCCTGTTCAGAAAGGCTTCCGAAACGGACATGATAGCTTCGCTCGATTTCCTGTGCAGGGAAAACGCCGTCAGGGAGGCATCCCTTTCCAATATTACCGGGCAGGGGGCCAATTTATTCCTGAACATATGTCCCGAATCGATATGCTCGCCATCGCACCGCTCGGGACTGACCGATGAAATCGCCGAAAGATGGGGGAGACCCAAGGAAAGGATCATACTTGAGATAACGGAGGAGAGCGCGATAAAAAATTACGAGCTTTTCAAGGGAACGCTCTCCTATTACAGGGACAAGGGATACAAGATAGCAATCGATGATTTCGGGGTCGGCTACGGCGGCTTAAAGATGCTCTCCATAATAAGGCCCGACTTCATCAAGGTGGACCGCCATTTCATAAGCATGATCGACAGGGAGTCCGTCAATTTTGCCGTTGTGGATTCCATAGTCATCCTCTGCCGCAGGCTGAATATCGATGTTGTAGCCGAGGGGATTGAGCGTGAAGAGGAACTTGCCGCATCTGAAAGGCTTGGAATAGAACTCTTCCAGGGGTTCCATTTCGGGTTGGACCATAAGGGAACAAGGGCTCCTGCCCCGGCCGTCAAGCCCCTGGATTAAAGGGTTTCAAGACCGGGAGGGAATAAAATCCGTTTGCTGATTGCCTGACAACCCGGCTTCATATTACCGGCGCGTTAAGAGTTTATTAAATTCCGGTTAATCTCCTGAATTGGCCCCGCAATTGTTGCATAATTAATTATGGACGCAAAAAAAATACTTGTAATTGAGGATGAACCGGACATAAACGAGCTTATCTGCTATAACCTCCGCAAAGAGGGTTTCGACGTTGAGGGCGCTTTTAACGGCGAGGACGCATTGAACATCATTAATGTGAGCAAGCCCGATTTGATCTTGCTCGATCTGATGCTGCCGGGCATGGACGGTATGGAG
>JAKAGP010000491.1 GCA_021825785.1 Nitrospirota bacterium | reverse complement strand
TGTGAAGACGCCGTCAGGGACCTGAGGCTAGACGATTTGAAATGGCAGGGTCTTAAGCCGGGCACGAAGGTTGGCAGGCCCGAACCCATTTTCCCCCGTTTGGACAAGGCCGAGGCGCTTGCCAGGTTGCAGGAATTTGCCGATGCCGACCGCAAGGGCCATCAGGCGCCAACTGAAAAGGAGAAGACTGTGGAAACGCCAATTGGAGGAGAACGACCTATCACGGAAAAAGCCCCGGCGCAGCCGGCGGCAGAGCCTATTGTTGCACCCTCTACGGTGCCCGTGAGCGACAGGATTTCGATTGAAGATTTTGCCAAAGTGGAGATGCGTGTGGGCGAAATCCTCTCCGCTGAGCCCATTCCGAAAGCAGACAAGCTGTTGAAGCTCCAGGTTGATATCGGCACGGAAGTGCGCCAGGTGTGCGCGGGAATCGCGCAGTATTACCAGCCCGAGCAACTGATCGGCATGAAGGTTGTGCTTGTCACGAACCTGCAACCGCGCAAGCTTCGCGGAGTGGAATCGAACGGCATGATTGTGGCCGCTTCCGTGGGCGATGAGGGCCGACCAGTGCTAGCCACCTTCAAGGAAGATGTCCCCAAGGGCGCGAAGCTGAGGTAATTGGTCATCGGCTGATTGAATCATTGGAGGATTGAAAAATTCCGGGACGGATGCCAATGTGTCAATCACTCAATGATCCACTGAGTCAATGAGTCAATTTTTCGTCGATTCCCATTGCCACCTTGATGATGCGTGCTTTGATGCGGACCGTGAAGAAGTGATTGAGCGGGCGCACGATGCTGGTATCCGCTATTTGCTGACGGTGAGCGGCGGCAGCGGTCCGGACGATCTTGCTTCCGGAATTCCGATCGCCGGGCGTTACGATTGGATTTATACAACGGCCGGAATCCATCCGCATGAGGCGAAGGGCGCAGAGACACGGCACTTTGAGACGCTTCGCAAGACGGCCGCCGAGCCCAAAGTGGTTGCCATTGGCGAGATTGGCGTCGACTACTTTTACGACCACTCGCCGCGCGAAATACAGAAGCAGGTTTTGATAGAGCAGTTGCAAATTGCCCGCGAGACGAAGTTGCCGGTCATCATCCATTGCCGCGATGCCTGGGCGGATCTCACCGAGATTATTTCCCGGCATTGGGCTGGTTCCGGTCTGGGAGGCATCCTCCACTGCTTTACAGGGAGCCGCGAGGAAGCCTTCAAGTTTCTGGGCTGGGGTTTTATGATTTCCTTTGCAGGAAACGTGACCTTCAAGAAGTCGGAAGATCTACGCGACGTAGTACGCGAGGTCCCGCTCGACCGCCTGTTGGCGGAGACGGACAGTCCGTATCTTTCGCCGGTCCCGAACCGTGGCAAACGCAATGAGCCGGCGTTTGTCCTCGACGTAGTGCGGCAACTGGCAGAGCTTCGCAGCATGAGCTTTGAGGAGATGGGAACGCTGACGGGACAAAACTTCTTGAATTTCCTGAATATTAAGTGAACGCGGCCTGAAATTCGGGGAAGTCTCCCGGCGCCATTGCTGCATCCCAACCAAGACTCTTCACGGCGGGCATATCAGGCCAGTGGCGGCGTAAAGCAGTGGCCAGGCAACATTCAGAGCACGGCCGTTACGACGAGATACTTTCCTTTAGGGCGCTTTTGTGGGACGATGTGAAGTCTACGCTCTATTTCCAGTGATGCGATGTCGGACTGCGCCCGTTTTTATAAAGGATGAAGGTGGCAACAGAAAATCAACGCTTAGCAACGCCGAGACCCTTGACCGTCAAGGAAGTTTTTGACCTGGTGCGGGAAGACCTTGAGAAGGTGGAGAAGGAGTTTGGCCGCCAGACGGTCTCAAGTATCAACGCCATCACGGAGATCGGCCAGTACTTGCAGGTTAGCGGCGGAAAGCGGCTGCGGCCCGTCCTGGTGCTGCTGGCCAGCAAGCTGTTTGGGTTTGAAGGCGATCCCGCGATTCGAATGGGCGCCGCCTATGAAATGATTCACAGCGCCACGCTGGTCCATGACGATGTCATCGACAAAGCGGAGACCCGCCGCGGCCAGCCGTCCATCAATTCCCGCTGGGGCAATCACATGAGCGTGCTGGCGGGAGACTGGCTTTATATGCAGGCGTTCAGTATCGCGCTTGCAGAGCGGAACTTTAAGATTCTGGATCTCCTGATTGGTCTTACGCAGGTGATGGTAGAAGGCGAACTGCTTCAGTTGGCGTACATTCAAAAGGCGGATTTGACTGAGGACGATTACTTTGAGCTGACGTATCGCAAAACAGCCTGCCTTTTTTCGGCCTGTCTACGCACCGGCGCTCTGCTTGCGGACCGGCCCGAGGAAGAAGAGAACTTGCTGGCTTCCTACGGCATCAACCTCGGCTTGGCTTTTCAGTTGATTGATGACGTTCTCGACTTCACATCTTCGGAAAAAAAGCTCGGCAAGCCTGTGGGGAATGACCTGCGGGAAGGCAAGGCGACGCTGCCGCTCATTTATCTGCTTCAGATGTGCACGAGTGAGGACGCGCAGAAGGTCACTCGTATTCTTCGGGACGGCGGATTTAAGAATGTAGCGTTTGCGGACGTCCTTGAGATGGCGCATCGCTACGGCGC
>JAKAGP010000490.1 GCA_021825785.1 Nitrospirota bacterium | reverse complement strand
AAACGGCACGCTGGACGTTCTTTTCCGTTATGTTCTTTCCCGCGATGTAGAGGATCATCTCTATCCGCTTGTAGTATTGCGGCGGGGTGGGGTTGCGCTCCCCGATAATGTCTATCTTGAAGCTTGAAAGCTCGCCCTTCATCTTCTGGAGGAACGACACCGTGTCTATGGCCATGCAGCCCGCGAGGCTCAGCAGCAGGCTCTCGGTAGGCGCGCAGCCCCATTCTATCTTAGCGTCAAAGTCTATCTCGTAGCCGCGCTGGGTCCTGCCCTGAAAGATGAGTTCCTTGTCCCATGTGAGCGCGCCCTTGGTAACAGGGGCGATCTTTTCCTTGTAGCCCTTCAGGGACGATTCGTCCAGGCCGGATTTTTCCTTCTCAGTCATTATGATGGTTCCTCCTTGAAAATAAGATTAAAGATGAAAATTCAGAGTTTCTATATTTAAACACAAGCCGGATTTTTTATCTTGCATGGCATTTTTTTGACATGGGCAAAATCCTGACTCCCGGACTTAAAATCAGGGCTTTAGGGCATCACAAAAAAAATAAATAAATTAAGCATATTTTTAAAATTGAAAAATGGCACAAATTTTTCTTATCATTTTCAGCTAAAAACCGGGAGAGGGAGAGAGGAGGCAGTTTTTATTGATTTTGAACCCTTGAGACCGAGCGGGACCTGAACCCTTTTTTAAAAAGAAAAACATACCCCTTAGGGGGCAGAGGAAAAGAAAAAAATGAAAAGAAATAAAAAAATATGGGGAGCATTTATTTTTGCGGTCATGTTGTTCTGTTTCCCTGTGCTTGCCTTTCCGGCCACGGGGTTTTTCAGCCCGGCCTCGGCCAGGCCGGGAGATACCGTAACGCTGTCCGGCTCGGCCAGGCCAGGCAGCGCCATGAGCGTTTATTTCTATTGCAACAGCGGCTGCGGCGAGACCCATGTGGGTGTCGCCAATGTGGACCGCAACGGCAGATATTCCCTTACGTTCAGGGTGCCCTCCGGGGCAAGGCCCGGCGGCGCATACGTGCAGGCTGGCTGCGACACCTGCGGCAACGGCTGGACGGCTTTCAGGGGCCTGAACATTGCTGCCCAGCAGGCACCCGTGCCGCAGGCGCCCGTAAGGTATAGCGTTGGAGGGCTCCATCCCCAGCCTGCTCCCCAGTCTGCTCCCCAGCCCGCGCCCCGTCCGGTTTATTCCGGCCCGGTGGGCTTAATGAGCGCTATTACGCCGCTTTGCATGGATGTGGCCTATGAGAGCCATAATAACGGCACAGGTATCGGGCTGTGGTTCTGCAAGTCCTCCTCAAACCAGCAGTTCACGTTCATGCCGAACGGCGAGATAAGGGTGTACGGCAACAAGTGCGTGGACGCCTCAGGCGGGAGGGGCAACAAGGGCGACAAGATAATAATCTGGGACTGCAACGGCGGGCCCAACCAGAAATGGCGCGTTACCGCAAGCGGCGAGATAAGGGGCATGAACAACCGCTGCCTTGACAGGGCCAACAACAACCCCTTCCCCGGCGGCATGCTCGTCCTCTGGGACTGTAACGGAGGCAGGAACCAGAAGTGGGCGGCGGTTACATTCCAGAGGCCGCAGAATGGCCAGGTCCAATTCAATGACTATCAGAAACAGCAGGTCTTAAACCAGATAAACAATCTGTATAACAATAACAACCTCGTGGGCAACGCGGGTGCCGGCCTCATTGGAGGAGGGTCCTCCGGCTTTACCATGCCTATCGGCAACAACCTGACAACGATAGTCCCGCTGACAAGCGCGGCCCCGTTGACAAGCGCGGCCCCGTAACCAAAGGCAAGCCGTCGAATCAACCCGGAGAGGGGCCGTTTCGGCCCCCTCCTGTATATAAGAGAGGGAGGCTAAAAAATGAGGCGTTTTCTGTTAATATTGGCAATCTCCGCCATGCTCGCCCCTTTGCCCTCCAGTGCGGAGGCCGGACTCGCGGGGACTTACCGCTGCTGGAGCTTTAACGTGGGCGGACACGCGGGCAGATGCGAGCTGTCGCCGCCGCTCCTCCTGCACGGGGACGGCACCTACGACATCTCAAGCGAGCATGGGACCTACAAGGTGGAAGGCGGGCAGATATTCCTTTCCAAATCGAAGGTCCGAGGCCCAGGGACTTTTCAAAACGGCAACCAGATAGTCTTCCGGTATTATTATCGCGGGCTGCAGCAGACAGTCACCTATTTGTGCCAGGACTGCTCCGTTTCTCCGGGAGCAGGACAGGACCAGGGCAATGCAACGCCCTCCTCCCAAACCGGCGGATACGGGACACCCCCGCAGGACAGTTACGGGACGCCTCCTCCGCAAAACGGCGGGGACAGTGCGCCGCCGCAGGACAGTTACGGGACCCCGCCTCCTCAGGGCAATAACGGGACACCTCCCCAGGGTGGCGGAGGATGGTCACCGCCGCAAAGTGACGGCGGTCCACAAAGCCAATATCATGAAATTTACGGACGGACTTTTCCTGGAAGTCGCGCGCAGCGTTGCGCAGACGCTGCTGACGCAGCTCGCCGCCATGCTGCTGGAAAAGGGCGTGGAAATCCGTGGCTGCACGGAAACCCAGGCGCTGGTGCCGCAGGCCAAGGCGGCGACGGAAG
>JAKAGP010000489.1 GCA_021825785.1 Nitrospirota bacterium | reverse complement strand
GCCGGACTGTCAGCAGGGTGTTGACATCCTCAACATCCTTGATATTTACAACTCCCACGGCTTTCTTGAGCCTTATCCTGGCCAGAACGTGATTGTAAAGGGCGATCAGTTTATTGCGTCTCATGTTTGTATAATTTTGAATGCTGTCAAGAAGATCCGTGATGGAATGAGTGCCCACCTCGTAACCCTTTTTCATCGCTTCCATAGAGACGCGGGCAGATTCCTCGGCCTCCGTTGCTGCGTCGAGCTGGGCCACGGAGTCCTTAAGAGTAAGAAAACTGCTTTCGGTCTCGAAACGTATCTGGTCCCGAATATCTTCCACGCTATAACGGCTGGCCGACGCAAGCGCTTCGGCCTCCCTGATTCCGGCGCTGATCTCTCCTCCTTCATAGATGGGAACGACAAGGGCCAGCCCCGCCCAAATATCGGTACGCTTCAGCTCAGGAAGAAGTTGCCCTTTTGCGTAACCATAGCCAGCTTCGAGAGTGATACGGGGCCAGCGGGCGCGACGGGCGATCTCAACCTGATCCTGCGAGACCCGCAATTGTTTCTGGGCCTGCAAAAGCAAAGGCTGGTTTTCGAATGCCATTTTTATCCAGGGTGCGATCTCATCAGGAACCGGTCCTTCGGGTCTGATGTTTCCGAGGTCGTCGAGTTCCCCGACCGGACTATGAGTGAGGCGTATAAGCGCCTGTTCAGCTATTCGTACCGAGTTTCTGGCGTTAATCAGATCCGAATCGGCTCCGTCAAAGCGCGCCCTTGCCTCGCGTACGGAGACGATGTCGCCTGTGCCGACTCTGAGGAAAGCTTCTGCCTGGTCCAGAATCTTTTTCAATAAATCCCTCTGGCCAACGGCGACACGTTCATCTGCCCTGGCTTGGAGGACGCCGAAGTACGCCTCGGAAACCCGAAGAATAAGGTCCTGTTCGGCGGCCAGCACTCCTTTTTCCGCTGCGCCGATCCTCGAATCGGAAGCCTTCACGGAAGTCCAGTTCTGGCCGTTGACAACTGGCTGTATGAGTGTAACGCTGTAATTCGCCGCGGTGTAACCCTCATCTACGGTCAGAGGCGGAAAACCACTCATGTCTGTGTGGTAAAGGCTTACACCGGCGCCCGCATTTACTTTGGGATAAAGTTCCCCACGCGCTGCGGATCCGGAAGCCTTCTCTGCCTGAAGCTGGGCCCGCGCTTTCTTCAAAATGGGATTGGTCGATGCCGCCTGCCGGCAAACCTCAAGCAGGTCCTCGGCGCAAGCTGCGGTAGGCGAACCTATACCAGTGAGAAGAATTAATAAGAGAGCGAAGATGCATTTCAGTGCAGACTTAGAAGTATCTTTCATTCTCCTTCCAGTCCAGCCGATCGTTAATATTTTATGAAACTTTTTGAAGCTATGAAAATCGCCTGTGGAGCATTGCCGGGAAAACGACATGTCAGTTTTGCTGATTTAAAATTATAGTACAAAACGATTTGTCTCTAAAGCTATTGCCGCCTCCTTATTATTGTTTTTGCCGGTTAAATTCAAATCTTTGACTTTACCTTATAAAAAAACCCTTACCATGTGACGAGATCCACTAAAATATTCTTCCGGCCACTCACGCTTGTAAATTTTCCCTCACTTGCTCCAGGATACGTTTCACAGTTTCTATCTCGGCTGGATCTATTACCCGATAAGTGCGCTCGAACATTGCGGAGCCAGTCTTTAATTCTTTCTTCCAAATCTTGGTTGCACGGGCTGTAGGAACCACAAGTTTTATACGGCCATCTTTTGCATTCGGTTGACGTGTTACCCACCCGTCCCGCTCCATGCGATCAACAAGGGCTACCCCAGTAGCGCGTGTTATTGAAAGGCGGTCAACCAGTTCGGATTGCGACAGCGGGCCCGATGCGATAAGTTGCGCAAGCGCAAACATCTGAGCCGAACTTACGCCGGTCCCCTTGAGGCCCCTCTCCAGGGCGCCGAGGAAGGCCTTCAGGGTAAGATTGCAATGAAAGCCAAGACTTTCATGCGGATCCAGAAGCGGCAATGCTAACCTCCGATTTTTATAATTGTTAGTATGCTAACTTATGTTTTTTGATTTGTCAATCTGCCATGTTACGAGCGCTAATAAAACCCTCCTCTTAGACCCATCGAAAATTGGCACGCTTCAAAAAAATAGGAGTCGGCAGTTTGTCCTTTTCAGTCTCAAGCGGCTTCTAAGCACCTCAAAAATGCTGCTCGAAACATGCATTTTGCCGGAATCTGGCAGATGGAAAGCTACGGGGCATACTTTAGCATCCGCCGCCTTCTACTTACAGTAAATAGTTGAAGGGGCTCCGAACCTAGCCTCTGGCCTCAACAGCGTTTCTTTCCAGGAGAAACCTTGCTGTTATGCTGAAAGCCGCCTATGAAAGAGAGTAACGACAGATTAATGAAATCTGGAGGCATAATGGAGTTATGGCTTTTTGCTAATTCGATACCCTACAGATTCCTGTGGCGTGACGATTTTAAGGTCAAAAGGCAGGTCGCCAATATCTAGAAGGTCCTTATCCCCGGTTATCAATGTCCCGGCCTTTGCGGCAAGGCAGCATTCGAGGACCATGTTATCCTCGGGGTCTCTGCATAAGGAAACCTTCTT
>JAKAGP010000488.1 GCA_021825785.1 Nitrospirota bacterium | reverse complement strand
CCCTTACAGCAAGGATGTTCTTGAAGAAGGCATGATCGTGACAATAGAACCGGGCATCTATATCCCTTCGTTCGGGGGAGTTCGCATCGAGGATATGGCGCTTGTAGTCAAGGGCGGCTGCGAGATCCTTACCAAAACACCCAGAAAGTTCACATGCCTTTAGTTAGGAGGATAGATGGACATAAAAGATATAAAGGCGATATATAAATTCCTGAAAGAGACCGATATAGTGGAGCTTGAACTTGAGGGAGAGAATGGAAAAATCAGGCTGAGGAGGGACGGCCATGCCGTTGAAGAGCATCGCCATGAGACGGCTCCGGTTCCTCGACCCGTGGAGGCTAAGGCAGAAGAGCCGGTATCTGCGCCGGCCGGCAATGTCAAGGTCATTACCTCGCCGATGGTGGGCACCTTTTACAGATCCCCTTCCCCGGAGGCGCCGCCCTTCATTGAAATGGGAAGCATCGTGAAGAACGGCCAGACCCTTTGCATAATTGAGGCGATGAAGCTCATGAACGAGGTCGAAAGCGAATATGGCGGAAAGGTCATATCGATCCTCGTCGAAAACGGGCAGCCGGTAGAGTACGGGGAGCCGCTTTTTCATATAGAGGCGTCAAAGTAGATGGATGCATTGGAAGGGTGCGTGAAGCGGATGTCCATGGTCAAGTCTTGGGTGCGGGAGCTGTAAATCCGCTTGCAGCCCGGGCAGGCGAGCCGATTCGACGGGTCTTTTTGTCGCTCTGGCTTAAGCAGCGCTCGACGCCGCGTTAAACGTCCCATTCGGTAACCAGGCGATTATAACCTGCTCGTATCCGGAATATTCGCCCGGTGAAAGCTGCGGGGAGCTGATTTTAGTCTGACTTAAATCGACGGTAATTACGCCAACTTTTTAAATACAGGGTTTTTAATGTTCAATAAGATACTTGTAGCAAACAGGGGAGAGATAGCCGTAAGGATAATAAGGGCGTGCAAGGAACTCGGCATACGGACTCTTGCGGTGTATTCGGAAGCCGATAAAGACGCCCTTCACACCAAGTTCGCCGACGGCGCCATTTGCATTGGCCCGCCAAAAAGCTCCGATAGCTACCTGAACATCGCTTCTATCATAAGCGCGATGGAGGTCGCGGACGCCGAGGCAGTGCATCCGGGATACGGATTCCTGGCCGAAAATGCGGAGTTCGCCGAGGCCTGCGAGAATTGCGGCATAAAGTTCATCGGGCCGACTTCAGCCACCATGAGGCTCATGGGAAACAAGGTACAGGCGAAGAAGACGGCTGAAGAGCTCAAGGTGCCGGTGCTGCCGTGGAGCAACCGCGCCCTGAACGACGAGAAGGACGCGATAGAAGTCTCAAAGAAGATAGGCTTTCCGGTGCTGATAAAGGCGGCGAGCGGCGGCGGCGGAAGGGGTATGAAACTGGTGCTTACACAGGCGAGCCTCGCGAGCGCGTTCAATATGGCCAAGACCGAGGCTCTTTCCGCTTTCGGGGACGCCGAGGTTTTTATCGAGAGATACTGCGAGTTGCCACGCCACATAGAGATACAGATCGTGGCGGACGAACATGGAAACGTGGTCCATCTCGGCGAAAGGGAATGTTCGATACAGAGAAGGCATCAGAAGATACTTGAGGAATCTCCTTCGCCTCAGGTCGACCCCCGTCTCAGGCAGAGGATCGGAGAGGCGGCGGTAAAGCTCGCTAAAGGCATCGGCTACACGAACGTAGGCACCGTGGAGTTTCTTCTCGACAACGGCAGGAACTTCCATTTTATGGAGATGAACACGAGGGTTCAGGTCGAGCATCCGGTAACAGAACTTGTCACTGGAGTTGACCTCGTAAAAGAACAGATAAGAATAGCGGGCGGCCAGAGGCTTACTCTAAAGCAGAAGAATATCAATTTCAATGGTCACAGCATCGAATGCAGGATTAACGCCGAAGACCCAAGGACCTTCGTCCCCTCGCCGGGGCGTATCACCGAGCTCGTTTGGCCCGGAGGACCCGGGGTTAGGATAGACAGCCACATATATTGCGGCTACAACGTGCCGCCATACTATGATAATCTTCTGGCCAAGCTCGTTGTTCATGCTGAAACGAGAGCCGAGGCCATTGCAAGGATGACGCGGGCTCTCGAAGAGTTTCTCATCGGGGGCATAAAGACGAATATTCCGCTGCACCTCAAGATCATGAAAGACCATGACTTCATAGCCGGCAAGACCGATATCGATTTTCTGTCAAGGTTTACTTGATGCGTGAAGCGCTACAGGCCTTTCAGGTCGAGCGCTTATCTTCAAAGTTCTCGGGATAGAGTTGGTGTAAAGAAATTGTCGGTTTTTCTATTCAAGAGATTCGCGGCTTTTCAAATATCCATAACATCGGTTCGTTTCTTGTCAAATCCGGAAATGGTATTATAATAGCGTATAGCCTTCGCAGCCGGAAACGGCGCATGGCGCTATAGTAAGCATTAAGAAATTTAATGACTTAAGGATGAAAGATGAGATGGAGGCTTATCGTAGATCCGCCGTTTGACGGCAGAACGAACATGGCCATTGATGAAGCCATTTCACGTGCTCTGGATATGCATGGTGGAAGGCCTCGCCTGGAATTGAAGGTGGCGCAGGGAGAAG
>JAKAGP010000487.1 GCA_021825785.1 Nitrospirota bacterium | reverse complement strand
TTTTGTTTATAGGGGGCGGATGGCATTCGCTCCCCTAAGTGGCGTCTCACCCGTTTTTTTTGCCAGCACACCCTTGTATGCCGCGCCGGGTTTACTGGTGACCGCTGCGTTATGTGACGTGCCCGCGCCACCCCGCTGCGCTCACACCATCCGCCCCCTACAACGGAAAATAAACTATAAGCCTCTATCTTTGATAAGCGCTCCACGGAAAAAGCTATGCAGCGTATTCTCTAAATCACCTTAACCAGTTTTGTTTTCCTTTTTTTCGGGGGCATGGCGAAGCCCCATACCCCAAGGGTGGCGGGCGGGATACGATAAACCCACATAAATATGTTAAAATAAATAGATTTTTTCCATATCCGAGGGGGGTATTTCACCTTAAATGAAGACGCAGATAAACATAGAGCAGGAGATGAAGGTATCCTACCTGGATTACGCAATGAGCGTGATCATAGGCAGGGCGCTGCCGGAGGTAAGGGACGGGCTTAAACCCGTGCAGCGCAGGATACTTTACGCCATGTTCCGGGAGGGGCTGCTGCCGACCAGGAAATACTCCAAATGCGCGGGTGTTGTGGGCGAGGTCCTCAAGAAATACCATCCCCACGGCGACTCGGCCGTTTATGACGCCCTCGTGCGGCTGGCGCAGGACTTCAACATGCGTGCCCCTCTGGTAGACGGCCAGGGCAACTTCGGCTCTATAGACGGCGACCCCGCCGCGGCTTACCGTTACACCGAGGCGCGCCTGTCAAAGATAGCGGAAGAGCTTTTAAAGGACATAGATAAAGACACTGTGGATTTCATTCCCAATTTCGACGAAACTACCGAAGAGCCGGTAGTGCTTCCCACAAGGGTGCCAAACCTGCTCATAAACGGTTCGTCCGGCATCGCGGTAGGCATGGCCACGAACATCCCCCCTCACAACCTTTCAGAGGTCACGGATGCCCTGGTAATGCTCCTTGAAAAGCCGGAGGCCAGCACTGCGGAGCTCATGACTGTGGTCAAAGGGCCGGACTTCCCCACCGGGGGCGTTATCCACGGGATGGAAGGCATAGCCAGCGCTTACGAGAATGGAAGAGGACTTATAAAGGTGAGGGCGAAGGCCCGCATAGAGCGCGAGCACAAGGGGGGGGAAAGCATAATAGTCACGGAGCTCCCGTACCAGGTCAACAAGGCTTCTCTCATAAAAAAGATAGCCGAACTGGTGCGGGAAAAACGCATCGAGGGTGTCTCCGACCTGAGGGACGAGTCCGATAGGGACGGCATACGCGTGGTTGTGGAGATAAAGCGGGGCGAGGCCTCGGAGGTGGTGTTGAACAATCTCTACAAGCACACCCAGATGGAGTCCACCTTCGGCATCAACATGCTTGCCCTGGTCGGAGGGCAGCCAAGGGTACTCTCGCTTAAACGGATGCTCGGATATTTCCTGCAGCACAGGCGGGACGTTATCATCAGGAGGACGCGCTTCGAGCTGAAGAAGGCCCAGGATCGGGCGCACATACTGGAAGGTCTGAAGATCGCCATCGAGCACCTGGACGATGTGATAGCACTGATACGGGCAGCCCAGAACCCGGAGGCCGCAAGGGAAGGGCTTATGAGCGGCTACGGGATGACGGAAATCCAGGCGCAGGCCATCCTGGATATGAAGCTCCAGCGCCTGACCGGGCTTGAGCGGAATAAGATAATAGAGGAATACGAGCAGACCCTGAAGGAGATAGCGGACCTCCAGGACATCCTGGGGAGCGAGACCCGGCAGAAAGACATAATATCCGGAGAGCTGCGCGAGATAAGGGAGAAATACGCGGACCCCCGCCGCACGGACATAATAGAGGCCCAGAAGGAAATCACCATAGAGGACCTCATCACCGAGGAGGAGATGGTCATAACCGTCTCGCATAACGGTTATATAAAGCGCCATCCCATTTCCGACTACCGCAGCCAGCACAGAGGCGGCAAGGGGCTCATAGGCATGGAGACCCGCGAGGAAGACTACGTGGAGCAGCTATTCATAGGTTCTACCCATGATTACATGCTTTTCTTCACGAACCTTGGCAGGCTGTACTGGATGAAGATATACCAGATACCCGAGGCCGGAAGGGCCGCCAAGGGAAAGGCGCTGGTGAACCTGCTTGCGCTTTCCGAGGGAGAAAGGGTCAGCACCGCCCTGCCGGTAAGGACTTTTACGGAGGGTTATCTGGTGTTTTTCACAAAGAACGGGGTTGTAAAAAAGACCGCCCTGCAGGAATATTCAAACCCGCGCGGCAAGGGCATTATCGCCATAGGCCTTGACGGCGAGGACGAGCTTATCGCCGTAAGGCGCACAGGGGGCCAGAACGACCTGATAATAGGCACCAAGAAAGGGTATGCCATCAGGTTCAGCGAAGAGGACGTTCGCGGGATGGGCAGGAGCGCAAAGGGCGTAAGGGGCATACGGCTTACCAAGGGCGACGAAGTTGTGTCCGCGGATATGGTGGAGGAGAGGAACTTGCTTCTTACTGTGACGGAAAAAGGCCTTGGCAAGCGTTCACACATAGAAGACTATCCCGTTCAGGGCCGCGGCGGCAAGGGCGTTATATCCATAAAGGTCACCGCAAGGGGAGGCAAGGCCGTGGGCCTCATGA
>JAKAGP010000486.1 GCA_021825785.1 Nitrospirota bacterium | reverse complement strand
TTTTATTTTCAAGGAGTTTCGCACATACGTCTCCTCTCCCCTGCCGCCCAACGTGATAAAATCGTGATAATCACGCCCTGCCTCCAGCGCATCGACCAGGCCCCTCAGGCTCTCGGCATTATGCCTGGCGTATCTCCGGGTCGTCTGAAGCTGCGAATGATCGAGCACAGAGGCAATCGCGTAAATGTCCTTTCCCGCGCGCCCCAAACGGGTCCCTACGGTGTGTCTGAGGTCATGAAACCGAACCCTGCCGATCTTCGCCTGCTTCAATGCCTTGTACCACTCCCGAAGCATGTTCCGGGCAATAAAGGGGGTTCCTGCGGACGTAGTGAATACATAGCCGGAAATTGACCGGGTCTTCGTCTTCTCATTGAGCAGGCGGCAGACTGTCTCGTTCATCGGGACTGCCCTCCAGGAGTTCGTCTTTTCGTTATAGGACTCGAACGTCCTGGCGGAAAGATCGATCTTATCCCAGCGCATCTTAAGGACTTCCCCTTCTCTTATCCCGGTATTGAGGGCAATGATAGCCATCTCCGCCAGTTGACCGTCCAGAAAACCCTTACAGGCTTCCAGGAGCCTGTTTTCTTCCTGCTCGGTCAGACATCTGCCGGTATTATCATTGTCCTCTTTTTCCCGTGGAACGAGCTGGCAGGGGTTCTCCTTTACCCATCTCCAGAGCCGCGCCAGGTTAAAGGCCTTGCTGAGCATGGCAAGCTCCCTGTTTCTGGTTCCGGGCCGACACTTCCGCTCTTCCCGCAACTTCCGGCAATCATCCGACCCGGGCACATGCTCGCATCTCCCGCATTGCCCGGAGCCCGGCATGCACGTCTGCCCCCGGCGATAGGACACATACCGCATTACGAGGTCGGTATCAATCTTGTCGAGGGTCAGACCGGAAAAGAAGCTGTCCAGATGGGGCAGCGTGCTTTTATACCGCCTCTGAGTCATAGCCTCCTTTGTCGGCGCATGTTCCGTCATGAATCTCTCCATCATGTCCTTAAAGGTGTACTGTTTGGCCCTGTCGACCTCGAACCATCTGCCCTCAACGATTTGGGTCTCAATCTTAGCAAGAATCTTTTCGGCCAGTTTTTTATTGGCCGTGCCTGTGCTTTGCCGGTGCTGCTTCCCATTGGCCGAAAAACTCATCCACCATATCGGCGAATCAGGCCGCCTGTATAGTCCCATGTTAAACTGCCCTCCTTTCCGGGACTAAACAAGGCTTGAAAACACCGGCCTTATTGTAGCACGGGCAGGGAAGGTTATTAACACCTGTGAAAGATGGACTTCTTCGCGCTCTTTCAGGCTCATTCGTCATAATCGTCCACAAATTGCTCTTTTTCCCTTATGTCCCGGATTTTAAGCACTTTTTCGCTCATATTGCCTCCTTGGCTTTTTCCCCTTTATAGAGATATAGACGTGGGGGCAACCCCTCCTCTCAAAACCACAGGGTTTTCCGTGGTATTTCCGTGGGGTTTTCCGTGGTATTTCTGGCCATTTTTAGAAGGCAAGGGGTTGCCCCCCTTGCTATTTATATTTAGGGGGTTTGAAAGATACCAAAAACGTAGTTTGTTTCTTTTTGAAAATGTGAGAATCGACACTTGTTGTCTTTTTGAATTTGTGAGATTCCGGGCAGGCATTTGCCCGGCAAGCGAAAGGAGCACTAAAAATGCTGGAGGAAATTGCCTGGGAATACGGAATGACGGAGGCCTCCTTGAGGTTTCTCATCAGGCGCGGGATTATCCAGGAAGATTTGACCGAAAAAAATCTGGATTTTCTTTCTGATTTGGGCAAAATATGGCAGGATCTGGCCTGGCTGAAGATGAGTCTCCGGAGGCGGATCAAGTCAAAGGCACTAAGGGAGAAATTTATCCAGGAGCTGGACCTGACCAAGCCGGAGCGCTATGTCCTGAACAGATACCTGAACGCTAAGTGGCGGCTTTCCCTCGACCAGCTCTCCAAAGAAGTTTCATTTTACTATAGGCTGCCGGAAAACGTAGCAAGAGGGATCGTCATGAAGATGCGGAGGCGGGCCTATATGGCAAGGTACAGGCAAAAGCCGGGTAAGAACGGGCAGAAAATGCCCCAGGTTGAGCGCCAGGCGGCCACCCGGCAGGGCGGCCGCCGCTCCATCGAGGATCAGCTTGCAGCCACCAGAAACTATTTTGGGTTCTAGCCATAAGGCTGTTTCATATAGGGGGCCGCCACCCTATTATCCCCTATGAATACGAATTTCATTCGTTTCATCATCTTCATAGACATACTCAAGCCGGGATTTCCTTGAACCAGCAGCAACAGGCTCATCCAGTGAGCATTCATAGACCGGCGGAAGGCCCCTTCCCGCATATTGGAGAGTCCTGAACAGATAATTAAGAAATGAGCCCGTGTAACGATAACGGCGTATACATCTTTCGAGGTTTTTTTGGATTTCTTCGCCGTAGCCCTGCCACCGTGACATGAAACGATAGCGCTCAATCCAGCCGTCAATAGTGTACCCGACCAGTTTCATGGCCTCTTGCTTTGCCGATAGATTCCCGTACTGGGCAAGGCGGACAAGAGAAATGCTGATCATGTTCCGTATCAGTCTGTCGCCTTGCTCAGAAGGAACAAGAAAGACGTAGAG
>JAKAGP010000022.1 GCA_021825785.1 Nitrospirota bacterium | reverse complement strand
AAAACGTGTTTCCGTTCAGGGAGGAAAATCCTAGATAACGAACCCTTTAAAGGGTTCGTCGGGGTTTTGTTTTGAGTGCCCTCCGGAGTCAGGCGGGAACGCCCCTCCGTTGCGATACGTGAATTTCCCGTTCGGACTGATCTCTATATTCCGGACACCAGCCTCATCCACGGCGGATACTTTTGTTGTTTTAAAATCCATTCCGGCATGCCAGGACACGGTCTTGTTTTTCCCGTTCATCTTGGCGGAATAAAGCGCCTTATCCGCCTGTACGATTATGCTTTCGATCGATTCACCGCACTCGGGGTACATCGCTATGCCCGTGCTTACTGTCAGCCTTGAAACCGGTCCTTCCTTTACTCCCGGCAGAGCCATGACGCTAATGTTGTTCCTGATCCGTTCAAGGACATGAAAGGCCTCGTCTTTGCCGGTCTGGGGCATTATTATCGCAAACTCTTCACCACCGATCCGGACCAGTATATCGTTTGCCCTTATCGAGTTTGCCATTATATTTGCCACCTCTCTCAGGGCATAGTCTCCCGCAAGGTGGCCCTGGGTGTCATTGAGCACCTTGAAATCATCCAGATCCAGTATGGCGAGGGAGAAATTAAGGTTGTACCTCATTGCCCTGCGATGCTCCTCCTCAAGCCTCACGTCGAAATAACGTCTGTTGAACAGTCCGGTCAAGGGGTCGGTTATCGACAACTCCCTCATCTGTTCCGATATCCTGTGGCAATCAGACAGTTTTAAAAGCAGGGAGGCCTGCACCGCAAAAGGAGTGAGCACCGAAAGGTCCTTCTCCGTAAAGGTCTCCCCGCCCTCCTTGTCCGCCACGTTAAGAATGCCCATTGTCTCACTAGATATCTTCAACGGGATGCTGATGCATGACTGTGTCTTGAAAAGGGGTTTTGAGGTTGAGGTAAAGCTCCTCAGCTTCTCCTCGCTGTCTATCAGGACAGGCAAACCCTGCTCATAGACCTTTCCCGCAACACCCTCCCCTATCCTTATCTTCACATCCTTCATGAGCCACTTGTTCACACCTTTTACAGAAATCACGTTCAGGGCATCGCCCTGCTCATCAAGGAGCATCACGGAACATTTCTCCGCTCTCACCAGAAAGGCAGCCTCATTGACTATCTGGTCGCAGAGGGCCTGACGGTCCCGGTAATGGGAAAAAAGCTCCATCGTCTTGCCGGTTATGAGGTTTAGCCCGTCAGAGCATTTCACGTACTCCTCGCCCAACTGCCTTACGCCAAAGAGATAGGCCGAGAGCTTGCAAAGCTCCCCTATCGAGTCAAATGCCTCACGGTCCAGCAGGGAATTGAATATCCCCAGGAAACCGAAAAAACCTGTCTGCGAATGTATGGGGAAGAGATACATGGAAATTATCTCATCCGGGAACCCCGAATGCTTGAGTTTAAAGCTGTCTATAGCCGAAACCGGAGATCTCGACTGAATGGCGTTAGACACAAGATAATTGTCCTTGGAGAGCTTGAGCCTCTTAATGGAATCCCTGGCGCGCCCCCCCGCCGATTCCGGGCAGAAATAGTCCTTTGACGGCGCAAATATGGCGGCTGTATCCACATTGAACAGAAATATGACGGTGTCCACTATGATCTGCCGGATATCCTCTATGGTGGCGTCTGATTTTATATTGGCCGCAAGACTTATGATCGTTTTGGACCACTGCCACCGCTTGCTGAGCTCCCCCTTCTCATATCCCGAAGATATAATGTCCTCCAGGAGGGGTTTTACGGATTTGATGTAATTCTCGATCGTTTGGGAGCTCATGAACCGCAGATCTTTCTTCCACTCCTCCATGCCCCGGTTCGTTACACCGAATATCCCGCCCTTTTCATCATAGAACCTGGCGAAATCCTCTTCCA
The DNA here is from genome assembly GCA_021825785.1 of Nitrospirota bacterium. The sequence continues at coordinate 8,995 of JAKAGP010000022.1, read as the reverse complement.
GCATGTAAAAACCCTCGCAGAGCGCGACCAGAGTGATATCCTTGTACCGTATCGGCATAAAAACATGGTATTGCATGGTGAATCCCTGAATAAGAAAAGACTTCGTGTTCTTCAGGGTAAGTTTCAGGTATTTCGATTGGAACGCATTGTACAACTCCTGCCCTTTTTTGCTCATTTTTATGGAAGACAGAAGGGGATCTTCACTTGAAGCAGGGACCAGCAGGTTTTCCCTGTCGTCGTAAAGAGAAAAATCGAGGCCAGTGAGGCTCGAAAGGGATCTTAAGGCCTTCGTCAAAAATTGTATATCTATGAGATGGTTCATATACCGGTTCTTAAGCAATATCTGTACCCGCGAACTTCCATAGAGATCAAACAGCCCCTGAAAAGAACTTTTTTTTGAGCCGATCTATTGTAAACCAACAAAATTCTAAATTTCTACTTCTATTTTTACACCTGCGCATATTGCCCCAAACTTTAAAAAAACAAAGTAATCTATTGAATAAATTGCCTTTTTTTTGAGTGAAAAAACACATATGCACTTACAAAAAACGGCAACTTCGCACAGAAAATGACAGGTGTGTCAAAGAAATACTGAAATGCGTATATCCTTTAAATTAAACTTACGCTATGCCCTTTTTTTAGGGTATAATGATTTGCAAAATGCAAGACCTCGGACCGAAACAATCAAAGAGGCACTTCGCTACCAGGGAACTGCGTTATTCGGTCGCCTTCATAGTCATCTCCTCATTAGTGGCGGGAGTGGGTTTCATCGTTCTTGCCAAGGCCCTGAACACCGTGATCAGCCCGGGCATTGTGCCCGTTATTATAATGGTGGGATACGCCGGCCTCGTCCTGCTGCTTACAATGGTATTTTCCCATCGTTTCGTAGGCCCGTTTCAGAGGCTGAAGATGGAGATGAGGATCATCCTGTCCGGCAATTACTCCGGCAGGCTCAAAGTTAGGAAACGTGACGACTTATACATAAAATCCTTCATTGAGGAGGTCAATCACGTTTTAAATGAATTCGAAAAAATGCACCTCCTTAAAGAAAGCCTCATAAAAACAGTAGACGAGGACCTGGAGGCGCTTTCAGGCAACCTTGGCTGCCAGGACATGACCAAAGAAGAACTCCTGAACACTATCGAATCCTGCCGGAATAAAACAAGAGCAACACTAAAAAAATACCGGTACAAATACGAGAGGAAAGAAAACTAGACAAACGAAAGCGCCGTAAAGAGAAACACAGCCACGCTGATCCAGCCGTTCATATTGAAAAAAGCCATATCCAGTCTGCTCAGATCGTTTTCCTTCACCAGCGAATGTTCGTAGACAAACAGTCCTGAAACGACAAGTAGGCCCCACCAGTATACGGGACCCATGGCCATGACGGCTCCGGCCGCTGCAAGCATAAGGACGCTCAGTATATGGAAAACCCTCGCTGCCGCGAGCGACCTTTTTATGCCGAACCGGGCCGGCACTGAATAAAATCCGTGGCTCCTGTCAAAATCGATGTCCTGCAGGGCGTACAATATATCGAAGCCGGCCAGCCAGAAGACAACGGCCAGGGCAAGGAAGACTGCAGACTCACCCACCCGTCCGCGAACTGCTATCCAGGCCCCCAAAGGGGCTAAGGAGAGGGCAAGTCCAAGGAAAAAATGGGACGTCCAGGTAAACCTTTTCGTATAAGAATAAAAGATCACAACCGCTATGGCCACGGGGGAAAGCGCAAGACACAGCGTGTTCAGCCTCCACGCGGCAAATACAAGAAGCGCAAAGGAAACTAAAGCAAAAACAAAAACCTCGGCCAGACCAAGCCTGCCCGACGGCAGTTCCCTTTTGCTGGTCCTGGGATTCATGGCGTCTATCTTGCGGTCAACTATCCGGTTCACGGCCATGGCCCCCGATCTCGCGCCAACCATAGCCAGCGTGATCCATAAGAGCTTACCCACCCTTGGCATGCCATCCGAAGCCATAACCGCCGCTGTAAACGCAAATGGAAGGGCGAAAACGGAGTGGGAAAATTTTATCATCCTTAAAAAAAGAACCAGGCGCCTGATCATGAGACCCTGTTTTGAACCAGATGCACCGGGGAAAAGAAAACCGGCTTTTCATTTTTTTTTTCGGGTCTTTTATTCACTTGACCAACCCGAAAAGAGAGAGGTTGACCTGCGGTCTCCTGGGATCATTGCTTGAAACAAGGACATTCTTAACGACGTAGCCTTTCTCTCCCTTCGTATTTACATTTACGATGATGGAGCCTGTCTGATCCGGTTTGAGGGTTGCCGAACTGGCAAGCGCCGCCGTGCAACCTCAGCCAGGCCTGAGCCCTTCTATCTCAAGCGGCTGGTCACCTTTGTTCGTGACGATGAACTTGCCCTGAACCTCCGTTCCGGAAACGGCCTTCCCGAAATTGAGAGCCTCTTTTTCAAAAACGATCCTGGGCTGGGCCAAAAGCTCTCCCGGCAAAAAAAATAGCGGAAAAATAAAAAATGCCAGGCTCATGGCAATGACGGCAAAAAACCTGGGCACTGCTCTAAACATCCTGTAATTATAAAACATTTTTTTTCTCCGGGCTATTTGAAAGAATTGGAGCGCATTTATTATATTAATAGGTTAGAGAGTATCCTCATGGAAAGGTTTTAGAGGTTTAATATCGGCTCATGCAAGATTTCATAATAATATCCGGCGCCAGGGAACATAACTTAAAAAATATAGAGCTTCTGATACCCAGGCAAAAGACGACGGTAATAACTGGCCCGTCCGGCTCCGGGAAGAGCACCCTTGCCATAGACACCATTTATGCTGAGGGCCAGCGCCGTTATGTGGAGAGCCTATCGCCCTACGCAAGACAGTTTCTGGGAGAACTGAGGAAGCCGGATGTGGATTCCATAGAAGGTCTCTCTCCTTCGATTGCCATAAACCAGAAGACGGTGACAAGGAGCCCCCGGTCCACCGTGGGTACCGTAACAGAGATATATGATTACCTTAGGGTACTCTACACAAGGACAGGAAAGGCCTTCTGCTACCGGTGCGGATCGCCGGTTTCCGGACAGGGGCCGCAGGACATAATAAGCACCATCGGGGAACTCCCCGCAGGCACGCGGTTCCAGGTGCTTTCTCCTATTGTCCAGGACAGAAAAGGCTCTTACAAAAAAGAGCTTCACGAGATGAGGGCCGAGGGTTTTTTAAGGGCCCGCATAGACGGCAAGCTCGTTGACATAACCGGGGAGCTGGAACTGGCCCGCTATAAACGCCATACAATAGAGATTGTGATAGACAGGCTCATAATTAAACCGGGCATTGACAGGCAGCTTAAAAGCGCCGTGGAGATGGCCTTGCACTATTCAGGCAGCGTAATAGTGAACCTCATAGACCGGGGGGAGGACATAGTCTTCAGCAGCCTGGCCGTTTGCCCTCACTGCGGGATCAGCTACCCCGAAATAACGCCGATGTTTTTCTCCTTTAACAGCCGGTCCGGGGCCTGCCCTTCCTGCCGGGGGCTTGGATATGAACTGATCTCCTCCGGCGATGAGTACGAGGAAATAGACCCCGGCAGGCCCTGCCGCGCCTGCAAGGGCATGAGGCTGAGGCCAGAAGCCCTTAGCATAAAAGTGGGCGGCGTGAACATAGGGGAACTTTCCCGTATGACTGCCAGCCGGTCGCTCCAGTTCATAAACGGCCTGAAATTTACGCGCAGGGAAAAGACGATCGCCGATAGGCTTCTTCATGAGATAAAAGAAAGGCTAAGCTTCCTGGCGGATGTTGGCTTGGGCTACCTGACACTTGAGCGCGCCTCCATAACGCTTTCAGGGGGCGAGTCCCAACGGATACGGCTTGCCACGCAGATAGGCTCCTCGCTTACAGGCGTGCTTTACATTCTGGATGAGCCCACGATAGGTCTGCATCCCAGGGATTCAGGGAAGCTCCTTGACAGCCTGCAGAAGCTTAAGGACCAGGGCAATACGGTCATCATCGTGGAGCATGACGAGGAGACCATGCTCCGGGCCGACCACATAGTGGACATGGGCCCCGGAGCGGGCGTCCTGGGCGGAAGCATAGTCGCCTCCGGCGGGCCGCAGGAGATCATCCACAATGAAAATTCTCTTACCGGAAAGTATCTGAAAGGTGAACTCCGTATTCCGCTTCCCGAAAAAAGGAGAAGCCCCAATGGAAAATTCCTGGAGGTGCTTGGCGCCAGGGCCTATAACCTTAAAAACATTGACGTAAAGATCCCTCTTGGGCTGTTCACTTGCGTTACCGGCGTCTCAGGCTCAGGCAAAAGCACCCTTGTAAATGAAATCATCTACAAAGCCCTCGATAAGCAGCTATATGGCGGAAGCCAGAAACCGGGAGATTACAGGGAAATGCGAGGAACGGAGCATATCGAGCGGGTCGTTGAAGTGGAACAGGCCCCCCTGGGGAGAACTCCACGCTCGAATCCGGCCACATATACCGGCATATTCAGCCATATAAGAAGACTTTTCAGCCTGTCACTAGAGGCAAGGATACGCGGTTACGGAGACTCCAGGTTCAGCTTTAACGTCCCCGGAGGCAGGTGCGAGGCTTGCAAGGGCGAGGGGCTCAGGAAGGTTGAGATGCATTTTCTTCCGGACGCGTATGTACCATGTGATGAGTGCAAGGGGCAGCGTTACAACAAGGAGACGCTTGAGATCCTCTACAGGGACAGAAACATATCCGGCGTACTGGAGATGACCATAAACGAGGCACTCGAGTTTTTCAAAAATATTCAGCCGTTAAGGCGCAGGCTCCAGGTGCTTGCGGACGTCGGGCTCGGTTATCTGAAGCTGGGCCAGCCGGCCACTACCCTTTCGGGCGGAGAGGCCCAAAGGGTAAGACTCTCTAAAGAACTTGGGAAAAAGGCCTCCGGCAAGACTCTCTATATCCTCGACGAGCCTACCACTGGCCTTCATTTCGTGGACATAGAGAAGCTTCTTCATGTCCTGAACGGGCTTGTGGAGATGGGCAACACAGTTATTGTCGTGGAGCATAACCTGGACGTAATAAAATCAGCCGATTACCTGATAGACCTTGGGCCCGAGGGCGGAGAGGAAGGGGGATCGCTGGTTTCATACGGCCCTCCTGAGAAGGTCGCCACGGACCATAATTCTTATACAGGGAGAGCCCTTCTTGAAAAATTAAATGACTATCGCGACCATAGTAATCGTATTTCAACGGAGAGGTGAAAACTTGAAGAATCACTTTAACAAATATGCGGTAACTACCCTTTTTTTAAGTCTTTTTATTTTATTTTTGCCTTTAAACTCATGCTCCAGGGCCCCGAAAGAAAAGATATACAGGGAAAGCTCTACCGTGATGGATACTATTGTGACCATCACGGTGGTATCCGATTCGGCCCAAAAGGCCAACAACGCCATAACCGCCGCCTTCGCGGAACTGCATCATCTTGAGAAGCTGATAAGTTTCTGGGACCCCAAGAGCGAGATATCAGAAATAAGCAGGGAGGCTGGAATAAGGCCTGTCAAGGTCTCCCCTGAGACGCTGGACCTGGTGGAAAAGGCGATTTACGTCTCCAGGGAGACCGGAGGCGCTTTTGACGGCACTTTGGGGCCGGTTATAAGGCTTTGGAACATTCCGTACTCAAAAAAGATACCCGATGAGGCGAGCCTGAAAAAGGCTCTGAAGCTTGTGGGCTATCAATATATAAAGATAGACCCGAAAAACTCCACCGTGTACCTTGCCAAAAAAGGCATGTCCTTCGATACCGGGGGCATTGCAAAGGGATGGGCTAATGATTATGCGGAGAAAGTCCTGAAATCCCATGGGATAAAGGCAGGGCTCATTGCATTGGCCGGAGACATAAAGGGCTTTGGACGGAAGCCGGATGGCCACGGCTGGAGGGTTGGCATAGAGAACCCCAGGCCAACGGGCGATAGCGACCGGGTACTTGCAAGCATGGAGCTTCATGACGAAGACATCTCCACATCCGGTGACTATGAGCGGTATTTCATAATAAACGGGGTCAGATATCATCATCTCCTGGACCCAAAGACGGGTTATCCCGCAAGGGGTTTTGAAAGCGTTACCGTCATAGCTCCAAAGGGCGTATGGGCGGACGGTTTCTGCAAAATATTCGTTATGGGACCTAAAGCCGGCCCTGCACTGGCCAAAAAACTCGGGTTCGGGACGATTACCGTCACAAGCGACGGGAAAATCCATGTGTCCGCCAATATAAAAAACAGGGTAACGCTTAACGTAAAAGCCGTACATCAATAAAAGGAGCACTTCTGTTTTTGCAAATGAAAAAAATAAAAATATCCTGTCCGATATGTAAAAAGGAGACAACGTGGCAAGGCAACCCGTGGAGACCGTTTTGCTCCGAGAGGTGCAAAACCATAGATCTTGGCTCCTGGGCGTCCGGGGAATACAGGATAGCCGGGGAAAAAAAGAAAGAGGACGAAGAGGGGTCTTCTGTAGAGGCAACAGGTGACCGGGATGAGACGGAAAATGGATAGCAAGCGTACCCCTGAAAGGCAAGCGGACGAATAACTAACCAAAATTCCCTATATTCGATGCCCGCAGGGCATAATATAACAATTTGTACAACAGGGGGGATAACGCAGTGAAAGGGAAAGACGCCGAGGCCGTCCTTCATGATGCCATAGCGGAAGAGCTGAAAAAGAAACTGAAGCACCAGTATCGGGATATAAAAATAAATCCCGCCGGAGAAAAACTTCATGAGTTCAATGGGCAATATCCGGACATCATCCTTTCCGAGCACGGTATGGTGCTGGCCGTTGTGGAAATAGAGACCGAAAATTCCATTACTGAAAAACCTGATAAAATCAAGATGTGGAAGTCGCTTGCCGGCTCTGGGGCCAGGCTTATCCTCATGGTGCCCAAGGGCATGAAACCCAAACTCGCTTCCATGCTATGGGACGGCGGCCTGGCGGACAAGGCCGCTCTTGGCAGCTACGAAATAAGCATTAACATGCCTTAAAACGGTTTTTTTGTTTGAAATTCAAACAAACAAACAAAAACTCCAGGAGGTGACCCATGGAGGTTAGGACAATGGAGATAAGGATCAGGGTAGGAGAAGTAGACCTAAAGGCCGAACTTCTGGATAATGAAACGGCCAGGGCCATATATGACCTGCTTCCCCTTGAGGGTTTTAACAATGTCTGGGGGGATGAGCTCTATTTCGAGGTGCCTCTTTACATCCCGCCTGACGCCTCCGCCACACAGGATGTAAGCGTTGGAGACATAGGGTACTGGCCTCCCGGAAAAGCCATAGCCATTTTTTTCGGCCCCACCCCGCTAAGTAAGGCCGATGGGAAACCGGTCCCGGCCGGGCCGGTGAATATAATAGGCAGGATAAAAGGAGATGCCGCGCTGCTTAAAAAAGCCAAGGATTCAAATCCGATATATATCGAGAAAATTTTTTGAGGGGGACTACTGGAAGATGCTCAAACTAGCTGTGGCAGGCACGAGAGGGAGGATGGGAAGCCGCATAGCGTCGCTTTCCGGGGAATACGAGGGCGTCATGCTTGCGGGCGCGCTGGAACAAAAGGGCCATCCTGATGCCGGAAAGGACATTTCCGCGCTTCTGGGTCTGGCCGGGCCGTCCGTGCTGATCTCGGAAGACGTCAATACCGCCCTTTCCGGGGCGGATGTTCTAATTGACTTTACCCATCCGGCCTCCACCCTATCCAACCTCAGGGCATGCATCCAAAACGGCAAAAACATGGTCATTGGCACAACGGGATTCAATCCTGGAGAGATGGAGGAGATAAGAAGGCTTTTTTCATCACCTGGGATATCCTGCGTAATGGCGGCCAACATGAGCATGGGCATAAACCTGCTTTTGAAGGTCGTCAGGGACATGGCCCGGGCGCTTGAGGGGGAGTATGACGTGGAGATCATCGAGGCCCACCACAGGCACAAAAAAGACGCGCCGTCAGGGACGGCCCTTATGCTGGCCCGATCAGCGGCGGAGGGTTTCGGCCGGAACCTGGACGATGTCGCCGTCTATGCCAGGAAAGGCATGATCGGGGAAAGGTCCAGGCACGAGATCGGAATACAGACGATAAGGGCCGGGGACATCGTGGGAGAGCACACAGTGATGTTTGGCGGCCTTGGCGAGCGCATCGAGGTGACGCATAAGGCGTCCAGCAGGGACACCTTCGCAAGAGGAGCACTCCGTGCGGCCATGTGGCTGCAAGGCAAAAAACCGGGCCTTTACGATATGCAGGACGTGCTTGGCCTGAAGTGAGCCCTTACGAACCGGGCCTCGTCCTCCCTGCTCTCCAGGTTGCCTTTTAATTTTTCATGGAGCAGGGCCGTAAATATTTTTGAGAAGAGGGGGCCCGGCGCAAGGCCCATCTCAACAAGGTCCTTCCCGGTGAGGAGCGGTTTTATTTTTCTCAGTTCAAGCAGGTAGCGGGTGACCGCCCTCTTCTGTTCATCGGCACTGGCCAGGGACATGGCCAGCAGCAGGCTTTCAAGCGAAAGCGCCCGCATCGCGTCATATATCCGGACGGGGTCTTCCAATGCCTTGCCCGGCGGCAGACGATTTACCAGAAGGTCCTTTGCCTTTGAAATCCCTCCCTTCACCACGGCGCTTGCCCTGCCGGATGCAGAGAGTCTGCGGAGGGCGGACACGATCTCCTTTTCATCTAGACCGCTCAGAAGCGCCATCAGGTAAAGAGCCGGCTTGTCAGGGACCTCGTCCGCGAAAGACAGTCCAAACCACAAAAGGGCATCATGAACGGCCTGGAAAGTCCCGGCCAAAGCGGCGTCATCGTCTTTAAGGGCCGGGTGCAGGACCTTCAACAAACCGTATTCCTGGAGTTTTTTTATCGCCAGTACAGGCTCAGTCTCCCTGAATATAAGAAGCATTTCCTCATAGAGCCTGGAGCCGGAGAGGCGTTCAAAGAGGCCCATCTCCAGAGTCGACTTCAAAAGTTCTTCCGTGTGCGTGGAAAGATCGAACCCGAACCTCACAGCAAACCGCACG
>JAKAGP010000485.1 GCA_021825785.1 Nitrospirota bacterium | reverse complement strand
AAACGTAGAGATATTACCATAGAAGGACTGCGCAATGGCAAAAGGGATGCCATTAAGACAGGTAGCGCAGCCGTTTGCGGGCAGGTCGATGCACTACGAGATTACGTACGAGGAATGAAAGATGTAGCAAATACGAAAGAAGCTCAACGAGTTACTTCCGCTATTCTGGATGAAATTGACAGAATTGCTGCTCCTCCGAGCGAGGATCCTAACGAATGAAGAAAAGCAGTATTGTTATTTCTTGGGCATACGCAATCGAGCTTCTTCTGGTATGCCTTATTTACGGCAGCATGATGATAATCATAGGAACTGGCCGTCTTGTAGGGGTTTTACAAGACGATTGGACCACCTTTTCGGCCATTGCCGGCGGTTTATTTGCAGGTGGTTTAGCAGTTCTTCTTTATATAGCTCAAATGCTAGACTCAGATTTCGGCAGATATCTTCGCTGGCGAAAAGCTGATAACCATTATTTGCGGGCATATCAAATTCAGGTTGTCCTATTCCTGATAGCCGCAGGACTGCCGATAGCTGCTGCTTTTGGGAAAAATAATATTGTGGCACATAGTGCATGGCTGATATTTTTGTATGCCCTTATCAATGGGCTCACCATCGTACAAAATACTGTGGAAATCATTAGACTCCGTCAAAAATTTATGGCCGAATACGATACTATCAAAGCGCAGATGGGGCAAGAATAGAAATATATGAAACACAAACGTATAAAGCCAGCAGTTGTTGCTTGGCTCAAAGCCAGCGATACCAAATTCGTCACTCTCGGCATAATGATAATGGATTCTCTGAAATTACTGAAAGGCGTAGAATGACCCGCTACGACACCTCTGGTCTTGTAGAGGCCCAATACGAGCCGGGGTCTCGCGGCCGCGTCCTCAAAAACAAGCTCGGAATCAAGAGCAAGAAGGAGATGGACAGGGCGGAGTTTGAGGCGCAGCTTCTGGCATTAAAAAGGCTTGCCGGAATGTTCAACATTACGCACAGGTTCACTGCCAAAGACATTTGCCGCATTCATAAAGTCTGGCTTGGCGATATATATGAATGGGCGGGCAAGTACAGGCGCGTCAATCTCAGCAAAGGGGAGTTCCCGTTTGCCGGGGCTGCACAGATTCCCAGGCTCATGCAGGATTTCGAGCGGGCAGAACTTAAGAAAAACACTCCTTGTAATTTCAAAACCCTTGAGGAGACAGCAAGAGCAATCGCCACGGTGCATGTAGAGCTTGTGCTGATCCATCCATTCAGGGAAGGCAACGGTAGGGCCGCCAGACTACTTGCAGACCTGATGGCGATGCAGGCAAATTATCCTCCGTTGGATTATGGGAGCATCAAAGGGAAAAAGAGACAGGCATACTTTCATGCGATACAGGAAGGATTGAACCGCAATTACGAGCCGATGACTGATATCTTTATTAGCGTATTGCGGAGGACTTTGAGACGGAGCGGAGAGCAGAAGACTTCTTCTCCTCTTCCTCCATAACAGTCGGCATGGCGGTCTTTATATGAACGCTCTCGATGGCGCTCGAAGTGGAGACAGAAGTAAAAATGAGATGCTTTGACTCATCAGGGTCTCTAAGATACGGGTTGGTTTCAAGCAAGGATTTTTTATGCATACTAAATTATACTACGCGGAAGATGTTTATTTGCCATAAGAAAAGAGCACGCCCTGTGGGTGTGTGCCCTCTGGCTATTGCCCACCTACGGAGGGGAACGCCAGAGGAACCCACAGCGGTCTTACCGCTCAGTTATATAGTTACAGTAGCTGGCGATAATTGTCAATACCGAACAGGCCCGGTGGCTTGATGCATAAAATCACCGAATCCGCCCTCGAAGATACCGCCCTCTCCTGGCTCAAGAACCTGGGCTACGATGTCCTTTTTGGGCCGGACATAGCCGGAGATGGCCTTTTCCCTGAGCGGGACCTGGCCGCAAATTATACTGACGTGGTCCTGGCCGGAAGACTCCGCGAAGCCCTCAAGACAATTAACCCGAATATTCCGGGCGAAGCCATCGAGGACGCTATAAGAAAAGTTACCCGTACAGAAAGTCCCAGCCTTGTTGAAAACAACCGCCGCTTCCACCGGATGCTTACCGACGGGGTAGACGTTTCTTATATGGCCGATGGACGCGAAATCCACGATAAGGTCTGGCTGGTAGATATAGACGATCTGGCTAATAACGACTGGCTGGCGGTGAACCAATTCACAATTGTTGAGGGCCAGAAGAACCGCCGGCCGGACATCCTCATATTCATAAACGGTCTTCCACTTGCAGTTATCGAACTGAAGAACCCCGCTGATGAGAAGGCCACAATAAAACATGCCTACAATCAATTGCAAACCTATAAACAGGACATTTCGAGTCTCTTTACATTTAACGAGCTGATGGTCGCCTCGGACGGCCTTGAAGCCCGAATGGGAACTCTCAGCGCCAACTGGGAGAGGTTCATGCCATGGCGGACCATTGACGGCGCTGATGTGGCCCCGCCTGGGTCAGTGCAGCTTGAAGTACTTTTAAAAGGGGTATTTGAGAAGAAGCGGCTATTTGACCTCGTCCTAAACTTTGTCGTCTTCGAGGACGACGGGGCGCAGGTTACCAAAAAAATTGCCGCATACCAC
>JAKAGP010000484.1 GCA_021825785.1 Nitrospirota bacterium | reverse complement strand
CGACGCTCAACGAGGGAAGCGAGTGGCGAAACGCGTTGGAGGACACGCGGTACGATCGGGACTCGTGGGGGCAGAAACTTGAAGACATCGCACAACGGTATGGTGCCGTAGAGGAATCTCAGGCGCGAGGATATCCCGAGGCAAAGCAAGAAAGTTTCCTTGATTACCTCCTGCGGAATCTGAAGTCTATTGACCTCAGCGGATCGCTCAACAAGGCCAGAGATCGAGACTGGATGGACATATGGCAATCCCCTAACCAGGAGGGGTTTTCACCGGAAGATATCCAATTTGCCCGACAATTCGGACAGAGCCCACAAACGGTTGCCGGAGCGCAAGGTCTCGGAATGGGCTCAATGGGCATGCGTAACGTTGCGGCGAAAGCCGGCCCACCCATAATGGAGCTGTTGTCCGCATTGAAGGCCAAGGCCGCTCCATACGCGGAGAGCTTGTACGGGGGGCTGAAGGAAACCGGGGAGAATATAGCCAACAAAGTGAATCAGGCCGCACCGCAGGGAATCATGCGCGCCATTCAACAACAAGGATTAGAGCCGGTGATCAATCCGTCGGTGGATAAGGTGGGGCGCAAGCGAGGTGCTGATACGCTTCAAGGTGTGTGGGGGGATCTCAGAGACGGCGGGATGGATATCGGTAATTCAATAATGGATTTCCTGGCCAAGAGGGGAAAACCCCTACCCAAACGACCACAAGAGAATTACGCGCAAGGGCTCGCGAATGTGGTGAAGCAGAGTGACCCACTGGACTCGGGAACCATCGCAAATTTAATGCGAGAAATGGGGGTTGGAACTCCGGCTGAAGCCAGCAAACAGCACGGTCGCCGGTTAGCGGGAACTTTTTTTGAGTCTCCAGAACAGGCACGCGGGTTGATAAGAGACCCGTCAATTTGGGATCTCGGGATCAATACCCCTGACAACCCAATGTCTCGAACGGGACGAGCCCTCCTAAACAACGAAAGGGCAATTCCAGCCTCCACCTTTCTCAACCCCTTGGCCGATTTTGCAAAGGGAGCAGGGCGTGAGAGCTTTGAAGCGTTGGGAAACTACGTGGGCACCGATATCCAAAAAGCCATTGCTCTAAGTGGAATAGGTGGTCTGCTCTACCAACTCTTGCAACAGCCAGGAGACCGGAAGACCTTTGAGAGATTCCTTGGACAGAGGTAGGTTATGAACCTGACCCCCTACGCACCGAAACCAGACGATCAGCCCTCCCTGCTCAACCGTCTCATTGACGCGTTTAGACAGTCGGCCAGTATGACAGACGAGACCCTTAATAGTCCGTTGGGTCGAACCATGGTGCCCGCTTACGGCGCGGTGACTCGTGCTATCCCGTGGGCGTTCGACCGTCTTCAGCAGCCGATATTCCGGGGGGCACAAGAGGGAGCCAACGCGAGGGCTAATCAGGAAACGGCCATGACTAACGCGGGTATTCCCGCGCCAATTTCCGGTTTGATATCGCAATATTCGTCAATCCCTAATGCAGTGGCGGGGGCAGCAAAAGGACTGGTGGGTTATGGAAAGAACGTGAGGGGTGAAAACCTCATGGAGGGGACTGATCTCGGCCCACGGGCTCAAACTGCCGTTGGACTTGGTTTGGATGCTTTTGCTGACCCCTTAACCATATTGACAGGGGGCCTATCTGGACTGATGAAAACCATGTCGAAGGTCCCTGCTCTGGCAAAACTCGCGCCAAAAGTGTCGGCGGCCACCGCCGGTGAGGTTCCTGTGAAAACCGGATGGGAGATGGCAAAGAAGGGGGCATGGGAGGGGTTAGATAGCACTATCGGGCGTTGGGACAGGACGGCTCAAAACCTGCCCGGTCAACAGCTTGTGAAGGGAAAACTTGTCAATGATCCTCGAATGGATCTCCTTGAAAAGGGGTTCCCCGGCGTTTCCAAGTACGACCTGAATGTACCGGCCAGGGTGGAAGGGGGACACGCTATCCCAATAGCCACCGAACGACCCGCCTGGGCAGAGCAACAAGCATTCACCGGCAGAATCCCATTTGACAAAGACGCCATTGGTGGAGGTCACTTCACAAACCCGCTGGACAAAAATACACCCGGAATTGTCACGTATATGAGAGATCAACCAGGAAGAGCCACGTCATTGGCAAGCAATACCCAGCAGCCATCTTTGTTTCACGAGTACGGGCATGATTCGGCCAGAGCAATGAATGCAGCGGGATTCCCTATCAATGATGCCCTGGAACGTCTCCTGACTGCTTTCCCAAAGCAAGCGGAAGCCCTCATGAACCACCCCGCATATAAGGGGCGCACTCCCGCTACCATCGGGGAAGAAATCATCAACCGGTGGCCTGGGAAGGCATTACAGAAAGTGGATGACCCGTTGTTGAGAATGATGGTGGACAGGGCGCAGCGCTTCGCCAACAGACCAGAAATGCGCTCTCTAGCCCCACGATATCCTTTGACCGAGATCAATTCCGGACTTGGCCTCTATTCCGGGATGAAGGACGACTGGCAGTGACCGAGCGTTACACCCCATACGCCCTCTATCAGGATCGAGATTTCCCCGAGACTTCTGCGTCCCGCACCCCGGCATACACCACGAAAATCTACGAATGTCCCCATTCTCAGCAGAACCCAGCGTACA
>JAKAGP010000483.1 GCA_021825785.1 Nitrospirota bacterium | reverse complement strand
CTCCAATAGTTATAAAGCCTCAGGCCCGAAAGCTCGGCTTTGTTCGCCCGCAGGTAAGCCGCCATCCCCTCGGAGCCCCACTGGTCCGTCACGACCTGGCCGGTAACCTTTGGCCACACCAGCCCGCTGTAGAACCACCAGGCCGCGGCCAGCCAGAGCGCCGCGCCGCCCCACCCGAGCACCCGCCAGCGCAAGGCGGGGGCGGGCTTCTCCCAGGGCAGGGCCACCGCAAAAACCAGGCCTGAAATGACAAAGAAAGGGATATGGCGCGAATAGTTGGAGGAAGCCCAGGCGAAAAAAAGCAGCGCGGCGAAGTGGGAATAGATAACGTGCCTGCGGCGCAGCAGGAAAAGAACGAAACAACCCATTACCCCCGCAAGGACCAGCACATAAGGCCACTGGTAGGCGTTGGTCAGGTCGAAGGAGCCCCATTCCCTTATATGGTCCTGCAGCGTGCTCATATATTTCTGATGGTTGGCTATTACCGAATACACTTTCCAGCCGTAAGGGTTCAAAAAACTCGCGGCCAGGCCCAGAAAGAACAGTTTCAGGTATTCCAGGCTTTTCGCCGGGCGCAGGAACGGACCTTTGCCGTAGATGTAAGGAAGCTCAAGAGCGAAGAACTCGCCCGCTGCGTAGAAGCCGAGAAGCGCGAGACCGTAAAGATAGCCGGCGTGGATATTAGCCCACAGCGCGAAGAAAGCGAAGACGGCGGCTTTCACCTTCCACCCTTCCGGCGGCGCGGCAAGGCGGCTCTTTTCCAGAAAATAAAGAGTGATAGAAAAGAACAGGAGGGTAAAATTATCCGGGCGCAGGTCGCAGTTGGACATTATGGCCGCGGCGAAGAAAGGCAGCAGGAAAGGCAGCGCCGCCCGCCTGCCGTAAAGCAGCGCGGTGGCGCGGAAGACCAGCAGGGTAAGCGTCAGCGTCAGCACCTTCAGCAGGTACAGCGCCGTGAAGCCGCCGGCCTTGTAGAGCAGGTAATACAGCACCTGCGGCAGCCATTCGAAATCCACCCATTCTTTTCCGGCCATGGGCCAGGAAATAAAGTCCGTGCGCGGCGGCCCGAAGTGGGCCAGGGTATATCTGCCCGCGGAAAGATGCCAGTAGATATCGGGGTTCAGGACGGGCAGAAGAAATACGGAAGCCGCCAGGGCGAAAGCGCCCCAGCCGAGCATGTTCAGTATCCTGTCGCGGTCAGACATCGTTTAATTCTATAAAATAGGCGCCGCCGGGTGTTGGCCGGCCCGGCCGCGCGCGTGCGGCAGGATTCAGCGTTTTACAAGGTCCTTCAGGTAGCTCGCGGCGAATGAGTTCAGGTCGAAACGGCGCCGCGCTTTTTCCCTGGCCGCCGCGCGGACGCGGTCCCGGGCCGCAGGGTTAAGCGCCAAAGCTCTCCCGACGCAGGCGGAAATGGCCGCCGGGGTGAGCTCTTTATACAGGAAGGAATCTTCCCCGTCGGAAAGATAGCCGGCCACCACCGGGTTGCCGCGGGCGACGGTAACCTGGCCCATAGCCATGGAAAGCAGGGCCGACAGCAGCCCCGCCCCGGGATTCGGAGGCGTAGTCCTGACAGGCAGCACCACCAAAGCCGCCCCGGCTATAAGCTCCCGCATCCTGCCGTTCGCCGGCGGGCAGAAGAGCACCTCGGCGCGGCCCGAGAGGCCCGGAGGGACTTTAACAGGCAGGTCGGTACAGATTTTAAGCTTCAGCCCTTTAGGGAACCGCGCGGCCGCCTCCATGAGCGGGGCGTAGTCGCGGTCGGCCCGGCCGAAAGAAAAAACATAGCCTCCCGGCTTTACCGGGGCGGGGCGGTAATATTCGCAATCCACCGCCAATGCCCTGTTAATGAACTTCCCGGGTTTGCCGAAGCGCCCCCACTGTTTAAAATCATGCTGGTCCACGACCGTGGCTGTACCGAAGGCCGAGAACACCTTAAGCTTTTCCGCCATGTCCATGGCGAATATGGAGCCCTTCGCCATAAGATTGTCGTTGGCAATGAAATGTTTTTTCCCGGCGGCGCGGAAGGCGAACCAGAGCCAGGCGGGGAGTTCCTCGTCGCGGTACGGCAGGTCCAGCAGGATGATCGCGCTGTAATCCGTAAGGCCCGCGAACGAGCGCAGGTTATCCATGCCGGAATATTTTATCCTGAAGCCCGTCGGGTTGCCGGTGCCGGCGAAACTGTAATCGTGCTCGAAGGCGTGAAAGACGTCCAGCGCCGCGCCGCGCTCCGCCGAGGCCGCGCGCACGAAAGCGCGCTCCATATGCGCGTTTATCGCGGAGTCGCGCAGGTTCACAAGCAGTATCTTTTTCCGGAAGGCCTTATTGCGCAGCTTCAGGACCCTGCCAAACAACGGGGTGTCCATGAAAAGCCGGTAGCCGAAGGAATTGTACTTTTCCACCGCGGATCTTATTTCGTCCATGTTATACGGATGCACCTCGGCTGAATCTGCCCGCCTCAGGGGCTGGGACAAGAACCAATTCTATAACTTTCAGGAGAACCTTGCCAGAAAACCGGCCCCGCTCAAATATAGAACAGCACCGCAAAGTAGTGGCAAAGGCTGCCGGCCAGCACGAATAAATGCCAGATCCCGTGGAAATAGGGGAACCGCTCGTCTTTAAGATAAA
>JAKAGP010000482.1 GCA_021825785.1 Nitrospirota bacterium | reverse complement strand
CTTTAGCCATCCTTTCGTTACGCGCCAGAACTTTTCGAGGCGCTTTTCAAAGGAGGTCTTTAAAAACGAGGTCGGCAGGGCGCGGACTTTCGGCTTCCTCCACGACGTCGAAACTTTAAGAAAAAACGGCCTTGCCAGAGGAGGCTCTCTCGATAACGCCATAGTCATAGGCGAAGGTGAAATATTAAATGAAGGTGGGCTAAGGTATCCTGACGAGTTCGTAAGACACAAGGTCCTCGACATGATGGGAGACATTTCCCTTCTTGGCGCTCCATTAGTGTGCCGGATTATCGCCCACAGGTCGGGACATTCCCTTAATTATAAGCTTATTCAACAGGTACTGAAGATGCGTGGACGGTGGGAGATGGTCGATGCCTGGTCTATGAGGGGCGTTGCAAAAGCCGAACTGCCCGCGCTGGACAAGGTCGCCACTTTATAGTGCCGGCATAAAATTTTTAAAACAAAGGCCCTGAAAAGGGCCTTTGTTTTTTCTGGAATTGTAATCTTAACGTCAGTCTGAATGGCAGCTTTCTCGGTTAAACTCATGATTCAAAAAAAGGAGTTAACCCTATAGAGTTAACTCCTTTTATTTTACTGGTGGAGCTGAGGGGGATCGAACCCCTGACCTCAAGACTGCCAGCCTTGCGCTCTCCCAACTGAGCTACAGCCCCGAATGAAATTTTCTCTTGAACGAACGCACAATTATACTCAAAACATATTGTTCGACGCAAGCTTATTTTTAACATCCGCCGGCTGGTCTGTCAACCTAAAATTATTAACATTGGCTGTTGACAAAATATTTTATTAATGGTAGAGTCGCACTGATTTTCCGTCAGCGCTCTGCTTATTTCGATTTTTTTTCTTGGTACTTTTAGCTAAAAAATGTATTACTGCCCCGCATATTGCACATTCAGCAGGCATGAGTTTGTATTTTAAATTAAAAAATAGAGGAGGGTAAGATGGCAAAGCCGTTAACGAAGTCCCAGATAGCAGATAATATCGCAAAGAAGACCGGTATTACGAAAAAGTCCGCCGGAGAGATGCTAAACCAGCTGGCTCAGCTTTCCTATAAAGAGGCGAAAAACTCTTTCACGATTCCCGGCATCGGAAAGCTCGTTCTTGTGAACAGGAAAGCAAGGATGGGGAGAAATCCTCAGACCGGCGCTGCCATAAAGATACCGGCCAAGAAGGTCGTTAAGTTCAGAGTGGCAAAGGCTTGCAAAGATGCGGTCCTTGGAAAATAATTTTGTCTGTTCGGTACTGAGTCGATATGGCGTTACAGGCTTGCCTTGAGGCCCTCAGGAGCGCGTTATTTAACTGATAATGCATGTCGAACGTATTCTTGTCCGCTTGCGGAGAGATCGGGCGAGAAAAATTCAAAGGTTCCGGGCAGTAATTCGGTTTTTCCCTGGGCAGTGCATAAGGCGTCATTTGTGTAAGGTTTGCTGTTGCTTGTTTTTTACGTTGACGCCGTCAAATGATGGCGCAGAGGATAATCAGCTATAGTTTCATTTTATTTGAAGGTATTCTCCCGCTGACTTTCAAGTGACTTTCAAGTAGCCACAATAAAAAGCGCCCCGGCATATTTGCCGGGGCGCTTTTTATTGTCCGTTTTGCCCAAAGCACTTGTTTTTTTATGCCTTCTTTTGTATATTGCCCTTATGAAATGCCCCTTCTGCGGTTATCTCGAAGACAAGGTAATAGACTCAAGATTGTCTCATGACGGCGTCACCACAAGGCGAAGGCGAGAATGCCTCAAGTGCGAAAAAAGGTTCACCACCTATGAAAGGGTGGAGGAGAGCCTGCCGCTGATAGTAAAAAAAGACGGCACGAGAGAGACTTTCGACAGAAATAAGATCCTGAGCGGGATTGTCAAGGCCTGCGAAAAAAGGCCGGTCGGCGTGGAAGACATAGAAAAGGCCGTGGAACGGCTCGAAAAAAAGTTTCTTGACTCGGGAGAACGGGAGATTCATAGCAAGGCCATAGGCGAGGCTGTCATGGAGGAGTTGAAGATGCTTGATGAGGTGGCCTATGTAAGGTTTGCATCGGTCTACAGGGAGTTCAGGGATATAAACGAGTTCATGAAGGAACTAAAAGACCTCCTTGTCGATAAAAAAAGGAATAAGTAGCGATGCCGCACGAAGTGTTCATGCGGGAAGCGTTAAGGCTCGCCGCAAGGGGAGCAGGGCTTACGAGCCCGAACCCTGCGGTGGGCGCGGTAATTGTCAAGGATGGCAGGATAATATCGAGGGGATATCACCGAAAGGCCGGCCTCCCGCACGCTGAGGTAGAGGCTATCAGGGCCTCCGGAGAGGACGTGACAGGCGCCGCCCTGTACGTTACCCTTGAACCATGCTGTCATTGGGGGAAAACCCCTCCTTGCACGGATGCGATTATTCGCGCCGGCATAAGGAAAGTCATCGTGGGCCTCATTGACCCAAACCCGCGAGTCGGGGGCAAAGGCATCGGGATTTTGAAGTCCGCCGGGATAGATGTAATTTGTGGAGTGCTTGAATCAGAATGCCGCGGGCTGAACGTCGCCTATATGAAGTATATAACGAGTAAGACCCCTTTTGTCACGCTCAAGCTTGCTTCAAGCCTCGATGGAAGGATAGCCTCTCCGAATGGGGATT
>JAKAGP010000481.1 GCA_021825785.1 Nitrospirota bacterium | reverse complement strand
AAAAAAGATGGAGGTTATTTTTAAAGCTGCTAAGAATACTGAAAATTTTCAGGAATTAAGAATAACAATGAGGGACATTTCTCATATTATTTCAATTGGTTGTCTAGAAGGCGAGAAATCCGGGAAGCGTCCCCGTATTTTTGTGGATTTGGTCCGTTCCGAGCTTTTTGATGTGCGACGTGGGTATGGGTTTGCCTTCCTCCACGATGTCTTCAATATAAAGCTCAAGGGCCTGGATAATGTCTTTTTTGGCTTCGGCCTCACTGCCGCCCGAACCATACACGCCTGGCAAGTCAGGGATATATGCCCACCACTTGCTGTCTTCCTGGACAAGGACTATGGGATATGTCAGGCTCATTCGATTACATGATGGCATACCAAACCGGAAATATCAAATTCCGGGCGCTATACAAAAACTATACAGAGAAAAGTACCGGGCCTGGGGCAACTCAGGCCCTTTTTTATGCTATCATGAGGTCAACATTCAGGAAAATCAAAGGAGAGGGACTATGCACAAGATTTCAGAGGAAGTAAGAAAGGCGGTGGAAGAGGTAGAACGCCAACGGTCTCCAGAGCAGAAGCAGAGAGACGAGGCTTACTCAGCCGCGCTAAAGGAAGGGCCGGTTTCGATATGGGAAACCATGCCTCCGATGATCTCCACGCGCTCTATCAAGACGGCAAAGTCTCAGAAGCAAGAGCCTTAGCCACGGTTACATCGAATGCCGGGGCCTGGGGCAACTCAGTCCCTATTTGCCCTCGATGCTTTCCAGGCCGGTTAGCAAGCCCTTGAGGACGGAAAAGAAGATGACCTGTTTTGCTTTTGGCAGCTTGCGGACAAGCATTGCCATTTCAGCTATCTGAGCTTCCGTTTTCTTGTCAATTTTCCCGGTAGGCACCTTTACAAGCTCGGATAGGGGCACGTTCAATGCCTTAGCCACCTGGTAATAGGTGAGAATCCCGGCATTGCTTTTCCCGCGCTCGATGTCCGAAATGAAAGTGGGATGGAGTCCCGCTAATTCGGCAAGCTTCTCCTGAGAAATCTTTCCGGCTTTCCGCATACGCCTTAATCTTTCCCCGATTAACAATAAAAAATCGTTTGTTTTCATGAGGATAGAATAAGGAAAGCAGGGCGGGGAAATTAATAGACTATCGTCTATATAATTCCTTGAAATATAGTCATTCCTCTATGTAAAATAAGCCCGGCCTCGCCAACTTCAAGGAAATACGGGCAATGACTGGAAGAGGCCAGGCAGGGCAACTCATGCGTTTTTGTATGCTATTATGAATACGATTCGGGGGGAAAGATAATGAAAAGGGAGGGTGAAAATGAAGAAATGGTTTTTAGCTGGCTTGCTTTTATTTCTTACGGCTTGTGGGGGCGGCGGGGGAAATAGCAACAATGCGCCTGCATCCGCCTTAGTAAACGCAACCGGCACCTGGAGCGGCCAATACACTTCAACCGTATATGGTGCTCAGACCGTAACGCTTAATCTTATGCAGCAGGGCAACAGCATCACAGGGACATATGCCGCATCTACAGGGGCTGACGGGCAGATAACCGGCACGGTCAGCGGCGATACAACATATGTGAATCTATCCGTAACGGCGGGCAATTGTTCAGAAACGGGCGCGGGTACCGGCATCATTGACGATCAGGTCACTCCCAATACCATGAGTTTCAGTTACAAGGGCAGCTCAAATTGTGGCGGCACCGAAAGCGGAACCGGCAACTTAATAAGACAGCCCACTGGGGGTGGAAGCAGCGCGTCAAACAACGTGCGATAGAAGATGGCTCCGAAAGCAGGACCAGCAATTTAATAAATCAAACAATCTTAATGCGATTGCACCCTTTGCATGCAGAAATGAGGGTACGGGAATGAAAAAGAAATGGATTCTTATGCTTGCCTTGATACTGGCCCCGTTCGTATTATCTGCATGTCATAAAACAGAAAACAAGGCCATAGGGCGCTATAAATTGTGGCGAGAGGGTGACAATACATGGCTATTCGATACTGCGACCGGTAAGACATGCGTTGAGTTTGCCCCCAGTGCTTTTTGGAATTCTCCTAAAGGCACCACCGAAGGATGTGCGGAGTTGGGATGGATAGCAGGTTCCGCAGCCAACATGAATAGTGATTTCAAGCCGGTGAAGGATGGCGGCCGCTAAGAAGTAAAAACTAGCCCAAAAACGGCGCGGGAAGAGGATTGTAAAAGAAGGCAATGAAAAAGAAAGGATTTGTTCCTGCCTACCGACTAGGATTAAAAAATTGTCTGACCCCCTCAGAAGATGTTATGCAAAAATGGCTATGGCTGCGAGCCGTTGAATGGTGCGGCTTTCCGTTCTTTGTTACACAACCCATAGTTCCAGTTTTATTTATTTTTTTCCCCGTTCTGAAAGTTTTGATCGGATTATATCTTGTTGGCTTTTTATGGACATTCGTGCGGTATTCTTTTGTTAATGTGTTTCTCGCCAATAATGCCAGTATTTTTGTCGCAAGACTAAAATGGCCGGCATGTATTGGCAGTTTTATTTATCTCGTTGTCCATAAGCAGTGGTTTCCAGCGCTCTTGTCTTTGCTCTGGCCGTTTCTTGCTGGTTTAATCATCATTCCTGGCAAGGTCGGCATAATCGAATTA
>JAKAGP010000480.1 GCA_021825785.1 Nitrospirota bacterium | reverse complement strand
CGGGATCTGTTGTCCCAAGGGGAGAACGGTCTGCCACACCCTTAATTAAGTTCATAGCAAGTTTCCTCTCGTATAAACACTCCGTCTCCTATCATACAAGGGGAGAGGCAGGGAGAGGGTGCTTAATGAGGCAATAGGGGAGCATGTTTAGAACACCCTCCCCTTTATCCCCTCCCCTCAAGGGAGGGGGAATACCCACAGAAAACCCTGAAGAGCCAATCTTTAAAAACTGCTTCCGGAGAATTTTTGGGGGAGCAGGCGAAGCCGGGGTGAGCGGGTTTGGGCTTGGTGTATAATAACGTGTGGTAAAAGTTGCACTCACCGGAAATTACGGCAGCGGCAAGAGCACGGTGCTCGCGATTTTCAGACGTATGGGCGCGCTTTGCATCGATGCCGACCGTGTGGTTGCAGGGCTTCTCGAAGACCGGGACGTGCTTGAGAGGATAAGGAAGGCCGCCGGCAGTGGGGTTTTTGAAGGCGATGAGCTTTCAAAGAAGAAGCTCGCCGAACTCATCTTCACCGACCGGCCGGCGAGAGAGGCGGTGGAAGGCATCATCCACCCCATGGTCATGGAGAGGATAGAGGCGGAGCTGTCGAAATCAGGCGCCGAAATGGCCGTTGTTGAGGTGCCGCTTCTTTATGAAAAGGGCTACGAGGACATTTTTGACAAAGTGATAGCGGTGTATGCGGATGAGCAGACCGCTCTGGCGCGCCTCGGGGAAAGCGGGGTGTCCCGCGAAAGCGCGAGGCGGAGGCTTGCCGTCCAGATGCCCGCTGACCAGAAGATCAAGAAGGCCGATTACGTGATAAACAATCAGGGGGACATCGGGGAGACCGCCGCACAGGCGGGGCGAATATACGGGGAGCTGACGGGCAAATGCGGCAAAGACAGGAAATAGAGATAATAAGGGGACTGGAGGGGCTGAAACCCGGACGGGACGCTTATCCCAATCTGGTCCTGACCATCGGGAATTTTGACGGGCTGCATATCGGCCATCAGAAGATAATGGGCAAGGTGGCCGAGGCGGCAAAATCCATAGGCGGAGTATCCATGGCCATGAGCTTCGATCCCCATCCGGTGAAGGTGCTTGCGCCGGAAAGGGCCCCGAGCCTCATGACCCCTACCGAGGAGAAGGCCCGTGTAATGGGCCTTATGGGTATTGAGCATCTGCTGCTCATAAACTTCAACAAGGAGTTTGCGGGACTGGAAGCGGACGATTTCATAAGACGCGTCCTCATCGGCAAGCTCCATCCGGCTTGGATTATAGTCGGCCACAATTACGCCTTTGGAAGGGCAAAAAAGGGCACGACCGCCCTTCTGAGAAGAAGGGCGGCGAAATACGGGTTCAGGCTCACCGTGGTGCGCAACGTGCGCGCAGGCGGGCAAGTCGTCAGCAGCAGCCGGATACGGGGGCTTCTGGAGAGGGGCCGCGTCCTGGAGGCCTCAAAACTTCTGGGCAGGGCCTATATGATAGAGGGGACCGTCGAAAAAGGCGCGGGCCGTGGCGCGAGGCTCCTCGGCTATCCAACAGCAAACATCTTCTCCCCGCATGAGCTCATCCCGAGGGAAGGTGTTTACGCGGTGAGGGCCAGATTGAACGGCAGGATATGGGACGGCGTCCTGAATATCGGGACAAACCCGACCTTTAACGCGGGCAAGCTCACCTCCGAGGTCTACATAATGGATTTCAGCGGCGACATCCTCGGGGCAAACCTGAGGATCTATTTCATAAAGAGGATCAGAAACGAGGAGAAGTTCCCGTCCCCCGGCGCCCTGAAGGCGGCCATCGCCAGGGACGTCGAGGAGGCAAGAAAGATCCTGGCCGCCGAAAAAGGCATAAAAATAGTCTGAGATTCAAGGCAGGCTTTATTTCTTTTTTCCCTTGGCGTGGCCTATTTTGACCTTTCTTCCCTTTATGATGCTGTCGTTGACCGCGCCTATGACCCGGTCGGCAAGGTCGCCCGGCACCTCCACGAAGCTGAAGGTGTCGTACAGGGCGATATTGCCTATCCTGCGGGCTGGGATGTTCGCCTCCGCGGCGATGGACCGGACGATGTCCTCCACCCTGATCCTGTCTTTTCTGCCTATGGTCATGAAGAGGCGTATATAATCTTTTTTCCCGTCGTAGCCTCTTTTGATCTCCTCTATGTCCTCGATGTTCACATCGCCCAGCACCATATGCATGGCGGCGGCCGCCACATCCCGGGGAGGGTATTTCTCGAAGAGCCTGTCTGCCAGGGCGTGGAAGGCGGCCTGTTTGCCGCCGCCAATCGTCTCCTCGATGCCCGCGGCCAGGTCGTCCTCCCGCGCCTTTTTGACTTCCTCCTTGCCCGGCAGCTTCTCTTTTCTGATGAGCGTCTTTGCCGATTGTTCGATGAGCCTTAGCTGGCGGTACTGCCTTGGAGTTACCAGGGTGATTGCCATGCCCGGCTTGCCGGCCCGGCCCGTCCTGCCTATACGGTGTATGTAGCCCTCGGGGTCCTGCGGGATGCTGAAGTTGATGACGTGGGAGACATCAGGGATGTCCAGGCCGCGGGCCGCCACATCGGTGGCCACCAGGATGTCGATCTCCCCGTTTTTGAATTTTCGCATCATCTCGTCCCTGTGGCTCTGGGTGAAGTCCCCGTGCAGCGCCCC
>JAKAGP010000479.1:2314-2640 GCA_021825785.1 Nitrospirota bacterium | reverse complement strand
GTGGCCATGGACAGGATGTCCGAACCCAGGCTTGCCAAGCTGATAAGGCCCTCCGGCTATTACAATGTAAAGACCGCCAGGCTGAAGGCGCTGATCTCCTTTCTGATAAGGGATTACCAGGGCAACATCCAGAGAATGAAAAAAGGCAAACCGCAGGAGCTCCGGAAAAAACTCCTGGGGATAAACGGCATAGGGCAGGAGACGGCAGACTCCATTCTCCTTTACGCCGTGGGTGTCCCGTACTTCGTGGTGGACGCTTACACCAAAAGGATGTTTTCAAGGCACGGCATTCTTTCGGCTGATTCGGAGTATGAGGATTTCCAGGA
>JAKAGP010000479.1:0-2304 GCA_021825785.1 Nitrospirota bacterium | reverse complement strand
GGAGCTCTTCCACAGTAACCTGGCGCGTGACGCGGGGCTCTATAATGAGTACCACGCCCTTATCGTGAAGACCGGCAAGACGTTCTGCAGGCCTCGCGACCCTCTGTGCGGGGACTGCCCTCTTTCGGAAAAGGGGCTGCCTATCTGATGGCGAACGCGATCCTGAGGATAGTTGCCACAGCCGTGTCTCTTGCCGCCGCGGTGAACATGGTGAGCGGACTGCGCTTTGAGGGCAGGTGGTGGACCATGCTCCTGATAGCTATCATATTCGGTTTCGTAAATTCCATAATAAAACCGCTGGTGAAGTTTTTCATGCTGCCTTTTCTGGTCCTTACCCTTGGGCTCTTCACCTTTGTGATAAACGCCTTCATGCTGGAGCTTACGGCATATCTTTCCCACGCTTTCAAGCTTGGCTTTTATGTGGAGGGCTTTTGGGCCGCCTTCAAGGGGGCGCTCGTAATAAGCATCGTCAACATGATATTGCAATGGGCCGCCGCCGGGTGGGTAAGGGAACGGTAAGAGAAAAAGATAAAAATTCGCCCTCACCAAAAAAACCCTGTCCATGAGGGAGAGGGTTTTTGGGCAAAATGGGGGGCGGATGGTGTGAGCACAGGGGTGACCGCGGGCGCGTCACATGATGCAGCGGCAAACAGGAAGACCCGGCGCGGCATATATCATATTCAGGCAAACAAGGTGAGACGGCGCTTAGCGTAGCGAATACCGTCCGCCCCATCACGCAAATTCCTGAACAGCCAGATATATTTTTTTAAAGAGTTGTCCCGCCCGTAAGGTCGTTAAAGGCGCTGATGGCTGCCATCGTGCCCTGCGATACGGCCACCGTTATCTGCTTTTCGCTTCCCGTGATGTCGCCGGCCGCATAGATCTGGGGCACCGAAGTCCTCATCTGCTCGTCCACCTTTATATAGCCGGACGCGTCAAGCTCAAGCCCTATCGACCTTGCCAGCGAGCTTGAGGGCTCATACCCTATGGCTATAAATGCTCCATCCACCTTCATCTCTTTTTCGGACGCGTCCTTCAGGTTCTCCACCCTCACCTTTTCCAGCTTGTTGCGGCCCATGAACTCCGCCACCCTCGATTCCCACAACACAGGCAGGTCCCGCTGAAAGAAGCTCTGCTTGAGCCTGTCTTCAGCCCTCAGGTTTTTTTTGGCGTGTATCAGTGTCACATGCGCGCCAAGTCCGTCAAGGTAAAGGGCATCGGTCACGGCGGTGTTCCCTCCTCCCACCACAATTACCGTCTTTCCGTCCTTGAAGAGATAACCGTCACAGGTGGCGCAATAGCTTATTCCCCTGCCCGCGAACCTGTCTTCCCCCGGCACGCCAAGCTTCCTGTAGACGGAACCGGAGGCGATAATAACCGCCTTTGCCCTATAGGGGCCTACGCTTGTAAGGACCTCGAAAAGGCCATCCGTCCTTCTTACGTCCTGCACCTCCACCCCCTGCCTTATGCGGGCATACTGGGCCGCCTGGCGGAGCATCATATCCACAAGGGTCCTGCCCGGCACCGCCTGAAATCCGGGATAGTTCTCGACAACTGGGGTTATGGAGACCTGCCCGCCCACATTGCCCCTTTCAAGCACCAGGCTTTTAAGCCCGCTTCTGCCCGCGTAGATGGCAGCGGTGAGCCCCGCAGGGCCCGCTCCGGCTATGAGCACATCAACGGTCTCTCCCTCTTTTTCAGCCTTCCCCGCCGCCGGGCCGCCTTTGCCTTTTTCCGCCGCACTTCCGGCCAAAAGGGAGGAGACGAACTCATCCTCCGTCTCCAGGTAGGACGCCATAAGCTCATCGTTTATATAGGTCTTGGGCACGGACATCGCGGCGTATCTTTCCGCGAGGTCCGGGTTTTCGTAAGTCTCCACTATGTCCACCGAGACAAGCCCCGGCTTTTCCACCGCCGCAGCTATCCCGTAGGCCGCCTCCTGCGGGCAGTAGGGGCAGGTGGGGCTTACAAATATCCTGACGTCCTTGCGCTCTTCGAGCGAAGAGATCCTTTTAATGGCCCCCTGCGACAAAAATCCCCGCCCGGTGGACGCCATCAGGATGGCCGCAATGAACGAGCGGCCTTCCTCTCCAATGGGTGAACCAGTGTACCGGACGCCGTACTTCTCCGGGCTTATAAGGAGTGTGGGGAACCTGTCGACGCCGTACTTCCTTGCCGCTTCGTCTTCTGGAGCGTGGAAATACGGCTTTATCCGCTTGTCTATCGCAGAAACGCTTTTTACCAGGTTGATAAGGGCGTCGCTGAACTGGCTGTTCATACCCTTCTTCGTGAACACATGGAGAG
>JAKAGP010000021.1 GCA_021825785.1 Nitrospirota bacterium | reverse complement strand
ATTTTTTTTAATGTCTCAGGGCTTCCTGCTGGACGTATGCCCCTTCGGCCTTTCCCACAAACTCCGGGGCCGGCTTCATGGTCTTTTCGCCCGGATGCCATTTGGCCGGGCATACTTCCTCCGGATGGCCTGCTTTGTAAATGTTGGCCTGCAGTTTCCTCAGCAGCTCTTCCGCGTTTCTTCCTACATCTATATGGTTTACCTCGGAGCTTACAACCACGCCTTCGGGGCTGATTATGAAAACACCCCTCTGCGCAAGGCCGCTCTCCTCGTCATAGACGCCAAACATCCTGGAAAGCTTGCCTGCCGGGTCCGCGCCCATCTGGTATTTGACCCCCTTCAGCATGGGCTCATCCATCTGCCAGGCGAGGTGCACGAATTTTGTATCGGTGCTTACCGTAATGAGCTCCGCACCACCGGCCCTGAAGTTTGCATGCTGGCCTGCCAGGTCAGCAAATTCGGTGGCTCAGACGAACGTGAAATCCGCCGGATAAAAGAAAAGCACCGTCCATTTACCTTTCTTTCTGAGGTCCGCTGAACGTATCTCCCCAAAACCGCCTGTTTCCGGGTCGAAGGTCTCGATCCTGAAATCAGATACCTTCTGTCCCACTCTAAGCCCGCAGCATCCTTCCATATTCATTTCCTCCTTTGCCGCCATTCTGTTTTGCCTGCTCTTTTCCAGTTTTTTAATTTGGATTCATTATCAGTATAGAAAGATTCTAAATTAAGCCGGAATGCATGTCAAGCAATAAAATATGGGACCGGAAATTGGACTGGGGGTGCTCCTCAACTGCCATTGGCATGCTGCCACCTATGGTTTTGACAGCGCCACAAAAAACAAAAAAGGTTTTTTTGTTTTTTCAGTGTCCCTTCAGCTTTCTCATGTCCTTCAGCCAGCGTCCGCATTTTGGGCATCTGTCCACCGGAAAGACCTCGATCTTAAGGAAAGCCCCTGTTTTTACTTCTATTTCGATGTATGGGACATCCATGAAGATCTGGCAGCAGTAATCCAGGCCGTCGTCCACGGGTTCGAAACTGTAGAATTCCCTCCACAGCCCGTCGGATTCCTCTTTCCCTATACCTCTGCGGTCGTTTTGATAATCCTTGTTCATGGGCTCCTCCGTAAAAAAAGGGAGAAGGATTTTTGTTTAAATGTTTGCTGGTTAAGGACTGCCTGTGGTCTTTACGGCCTGGCCCTAAAATTAAATTAAATTAAAAAATTAAAAACCCTGTCTGACTAAAGTCTAGCACTTGTCCGGAGTTTGTCCATAAAGATAATCGCCCTTTACCTTGAGCCCGTTTTCTGGTAGAAACAGGATATGTGCAATATAAAATATGACGAACTGGGGCCGCTTAAGGTGCTCCATCTCCATTCCTCCAGTGCCGGGCTGAACGCCGTTGTGGTTGTGGACAACGTTGCGCTTGGTCCGGCGATGGGCGGGGTAAGGGTAAGACGCCAGGTGAATGCCGAGGAGGTGCGCAGGCTTGCGCGCACCATGACGCTTAAAAATTCCATTGCCGGACTGCCCCATGGCGGGGGCAAGGCCGGGATATCCCTGGACCCGTCGAGCCCTGACAAAAAAAAGGTCTTTCAGGCCTTCGCCGCTCTCACGGAGAACCTGAACGAATATATCCCCGGTCCGGATATGGGAAGCGATGAGGAGTGCATGGCCTGGATCTATGAAGAGACGGGGCGGGCGGTAGGGCTGCCTGAACGGATGGGCGGGCTGCCGCTGGACAGGCTGGGGGCTACCGGTTACGGACTCTCCGAATGCGCGGAGGTGGCCTGCCGTTATGCGCGCATCGGGCTTGAGGGGGCCAGGGTCGCGATACACGGTTTCGGGAGCGTGGGCAAGGCCGCGGCAAAGTTCATGGCTCTCAAAGGGGCAGTGATCGTCGCCGCGGCCGATATCGGCGGCACGGTCTTTGACCCGGCGGGCCTGGACATCGATGGCCTTGTCAAGGCCAAGGATAAAACGGGCAGCGTTGCGGGGTATCAAAGCGCCGGCGCCATGAGGCAAAAACCATGGGAGGTCCTGACCGCTCCATGTGATATCCTCATACCCGCCGCGACCGCCGACGTCATAAATATAGACAATGCGGGCTCCATAAAGGCAAAGCTCATTCTCCAGGGCGCAAACCTGCCCGTGACCAGGCAGGCCGAGGAGGCGCTTCAAAAAAGAGGCATACTTTCCGTGCCGGATTTCATAGCCAACGCCGGAGGCGTTATCATGGCAGCGATGGAATACGCCAAAAAGGGAAAAGATGAGGCGTTCAAGACCATATCCCGGAAGATCAGGGAAAACACGGAGCTGGTGCTGGAAAAGGCAAAAAAAGAGAACGAGTTGCCGGTAAAGGCCGCCACGGAACTGGCTCTGGGGCGCATAAAAGAGGAAATGGAAAAAGCCGGGCTATAAAATCCTGTAAAATTTAGCCATGTCCGCTTCAATTAAATTCGACCCGGCCAGAATAGAGGGGCTCACGGAGTCCGAAGCCGCCCGCAGACTTAAAGAGGACGGGCCGAATGAACTGCCCCAGTCCCGGAAAAAAAACCTGTTCAAGATCGCCCTGGGCGTCCTCAAGGAGCCGATGCTCCTGCTGCTGCTAGCTGGCGGGACCATCTACCTTTTTATTGGCGACAGGCAGGAAGCCTTGATGCTTCTGGGTTTTGTGGCTGTCGTCGCGGGCATCACCTTATACCAGGAGAACAAGACGGAGCGGGCGCTTGAGGCCCTGAGGGACCTGACGAGCCCCCGGGCCCTCGTTGTGAGGGATGGCAGGAACAGAAGACTGCCGGGCCGGGAGGTCGTGCGGGGAGATATTGTCGTCGTTTCTGAAGGGGACAGGGTGCCCGCCGATGGCGTAGTGCTCCACGGCCTCAACCTTTCGGTGGACGAGTCGCTCCTGACAGGGGAATCCGCGCCGGTAAGCAAAACGGCTTTTAAAAAAAATTCTGCCGGGGAAGCCGTTCCTTCCAGAGTGTCTCCCCCGGGGTTTTTAAGTTTAAGCGGCCCCTCGCCTTTCGTCTACTCGGGCACTCTGGCTGTCGCGGGGACGGGTATAGCCCAGGTCCTTGCCACCGGTTCCGCCACGGAGATAGGCAAGATCGGAACGTCCCTCGAAAAAATAGAGCTGGAGCGCACTCCGCTCCAGCAGGAGACCGGCAGGCTCATCCGCTACATGCTGGCGGCGGGCCTTTCATTGTGTGTGGTTGTCGTGGTGGCATACGGGATAACGAGGATGGACTGGCTGGGCGGCTTTCTAGCCGGCGTCACGCTTGCCATGGCCGTTCTGCCCGAAGAGTTCCCGGTGGTGCTTACCGTTTTTCTGGCCCTTGGCGCGTGGCGGATGTCCGGTAAAAAAGTACTTACCCGCAGGGTGCCGGCTGTTGAGACCCTGGGGGGCGCAACCGTGCTGTGCGTCGATAAAACAGGCACACTTACCATGAACCGGATGGAGGTCAAAAAGATATTCCGGGCGGGAGGCGACGGTCCTTTTGCTTTTTTTGATTTTTTAAATTTTTTTGCCGGAGGCGGACCGGTGCCCGAGGAGTTTCACGAGGTGATCGAATACGCGATACTGGCCAGCCGCAAGGACCCGTTTGACCCCATGGAAAAAGCCCTCAGGACGGCGGGCAGCCGCTGGCTCCAAAACACCGGGCATATCCATGAGGACTGGGAGCTGCTTCAGGAATATCCCTTGTCTAAGGAACTGATGGCGATGTCCCGTGTCTGGAAGGCGAAGGACGACAGCCGGTACGTTGTAGCGGCCAAAGGCTCCCCCGAGGCGGTGGCGGACATATGCCACATGGGAGAAAACGAGTTCCGCGCACTTGCCGCCCGGATAGATGAAATGGCGGCCGAAGGCCTGCGCGTCATCGGCGTTGCCAAATCAACGCTGGAGATAAAACCCG
Source organism: Nitrospirota bacterium (assembly GCA_021825785.1). The sequence goes on along the minus strand of JAKAGP010000021.1, from coordinate 7,054 downwards.
GGGCCGGCCCCCTTGGGCAAAAAACTCAAAAAAGTCAAAAAAAGCAAAAAAATCAAAAAAACGCTTTGCCGCCCGCTTTGCCAAATGAGCAGCACGCCTTTACGTTTGATTTTCTGGGGCTTGTGGGGCTTGCCGACCCGGTCCGCCCCGGCGTGCCGGAGGCCGTTGACGAGTGCCGGAGGGCCGGCATCAGGGTTGTGATGATAACGGGGGACTATCCGGTTACAGCCCGGGTAGTAGCTTCCCGGATAGGCCTTGGGAAAAATATCATTACCGGCCCGGAGCTTGAGGCGATGGGAGATGCGCAGTTGGGGGAAAAGATCGGCCTTGCCGATATATTCTGCCGCGTTACCCCGGACCAGAAACTGCGGATAGTAAAAACTTTCAAGAGCAGGGGCGAGATAGTGGCGATGACGGGCGACGGGGTGAACGACGCTCCCGCCCTGAAGGCGGCCGACATAGGGATAGCCATGGGCGGGCGAGGCACGGACGTGGCCAGGGAGGCGGCCTCGATAGTGCTCCTCGATGATGATTTTTCTTCCATAGTGCGCGGGGTCCGGATGGGGCGGAGGATACTGGACAACCTTAAAAAGGCGACAGTCTACGTGCTTGCGGTGCATGTCCCCATCGCTGGCATGTCCCTGATACCCGTTCTCCTTGGCATGCCGCTTGTGCTCCTTCCGGTGCACATAGTTTTTCTGGAGCTTATAATAGATCCCGCATGCTCAGTGGTGTTCGAGGCCGAGCCGGAAGAGGCGGATATAATGGAACGCCAGCCGGGCGGGGCGGGGCAAAAAATGAAAAAGGAAAAGGGAAAATCCATTTTCACCGGCCGGATCGTGGCAACGGGCCTTTTGCAGGGGGCAAGCGTACTGGCGTTCGTGCTGGCGGTCTTCCTGTTTGCTTTTTCAACAGGCCGGGGGGAGGCGCAGGTGCGGGCCATGAGCTTTGCCACTTTGATCGTCGCAAACCTGGCCCTCATACTTACCAACCGTTCATGGCTGCTGACAGCGGCCGCCTCCCTGCGCGTGAAAAATGCCTCGTTATGGTGGGTCATAGGGGGGGCGGGCATATTTCTGGCCGCGGTGCTTTATGTGCCCTCCCTGAGAGAGGTATTCCGGTTCGGCAGGCTGGACTTCAGGGAACTGTCCGTTTGCCTGGGCGCCGGGCTGATCAGTGTCTTCTGGTTTGAATGGGTCAAGATAGTCAGGAGAAAGGCAGTAAAGCCCGGCTTTTTGGGCAAAGAGGCATAGGCCGCCCCTTTATTTCCATTTTCACATTTTTTTTTTTTTTTTGATTGATTTGGCAAATATCTTTTTTATAAAATACCGGCCATGAGACCTTTTCGTATGAACTTTCTTGTTCTTATGGTCTTCATTGCCGCAGCCGCAACGTCCGGCTGTTCCAAGGGGAAGAACAGCGCCCCGGCGGACAGCACAAAAATACTCCGGTTGTCTACCACCACCAGCACCCTCAATTCAGGTCTTCTGGATGTCCTTCTTCCCGTGTTTGAGAAAGAATACGGTATGAAGGTCAGTGTCGCCGCTGTGGGCAGCGGGGCCGCCCTGGATCGTGCCAGGCAGGGGAAGGCCGATGTTGTTTTGTCTCACGCCAGGGTGTTGGAGGATAAATTCATAGCTCAGGGCTACGGGATCAACGCCGTTACGATCATGTATAACGACTTTATAATACTGGGCCCTCCCGGTGACCCCGCCAAACTGAAAACCTCAGCGGACGCAAGGGATGCGTTCAGGAAGATCTATTTCGAAAAAGCGCCATTCATCTCCAGGGGGGACAGGTCCGGCACCCAGGTAAGGGAGCTGGAATTGTGGAAACTGGCGGGGGTCAAGCCGTCAGGAGGGTGGTATAAGGAGGCTAAAAGCAGTATGCTCAAGACGCTCCAGATGGCCTCGAAGGAAAAAAGCTACTGCCTGTCTGACAGAAGCACTTACCTCTTCCACAAAAAGGAGCTGGAGCTTAATATAGTGTTTCAGGGCGACAGGCGCCTGTTCAATCCTTACAGGGTGACCGCCGTAAACCCCGCCAAGGTCCGAAGCGTCAACTACAAGGCAGCGATGCTGTTCGTGGATTTCATGAAATCGGACCCGATTCAGAAGCTCATAGGGGAGTACGGATCGAAGAGATTCGGGCAGCCCATATTCCATCCCCTCGTTCTTAAAAAATTGCCTTAAAAAAAATGTGAAAAAGCTTCAAACAAGGCTCCTTACCAATTTTCTTCCGCTTATCGCCATCCCGATGGTCCTGATATCCGCAGTTTCCGTATGGCTGTCCACAAGCATGCTGGTGGACAGCTTCAGGCAGCGGCTCAATGACAACTTGAGAGGTGCGGAGCTGGCCATTGACTTCGAGCAGGAGAAACTGGTCAACCGCGCCTATGCCATCGCATCTGATGGGTCCTTCGTCCGGCTGGTCAGAGAGCAGAACAAGCAGGCGCTGCTGGGCATACTTGAAAGATCGATGGCTGTTTTCGGCACGGAAGGGGCCAGCGTTATCAACTCCGCGGGCGTGACCATCGCCAGCGCGCGTTATCCGGCCGGGTACGAAAATTCCGTACATGCTGACCGTTTTGCAACGGCCGTTGGAGGGCATTCGGTAACTGGCCTTGTAAAGACGGATACCGGCATAAGCATCAATGTCATGATGCCTGTTTTTTCCGGGAAAAGCGTTGCCGGCGTGCTTGCTCTTTCTAATCTGATCGATTACGGCTTCATCTCCGAGATCAAGGCCAAATATGGACTGGATGTAATGGTTTACACCGGCGGCCGGATGCAGGCCACTACCCTTCAAAACCCGGCTGCCGTTCGGGACGCGCTTGAACAGCTTGGGCATTACCCGGAGGGGATAAAAAAGAGCCGGATATTCGGAGATGTGGCTCTCGGAGGCGGGCGCTATTATGTGACAAGCCGGCCGATAGGGACCGGCAAAAAAAAGTTGGGGTATTTACTGCTTGCGCTTCCTTCCGGATACATTCACAGGCAGATAGAGTTTCTGGTGCTGTTCCAGGCCGCCATCCTGGGCATATTCCTGCTGGGTACGGTTCTTATATCGCGTCTGGTCTCCGGCAAGATAGTGCGCCCCGTGGCGGCCCTGGCATCCATGGCGCAGGAAATATCCAAAGGCAACCTGTCCGGCCGGGTGGCTGTCTCTTCCAGGGACGAGATAGGGCAACTTGGAGACATGTTCAATAAAATGGCGTCAGACCTGGCACGGACGACCATATCCAAAAACTACATGGATACGATCATCCGCAGCCTTATAGATACCCTCATCATATTGTCGGTTGACGGCGCGATCGTACAGGCGAACGCGGCGGCCTGTTCTCTTTTGGGATACGGGGAGAAGGAGTTGGCCGGACTTCCTTTTCAAAAACTGATCGGCAGCAACGATGCCTCAATAATGCGCGGCATCCTGGCGGGACAGGCCATCGATCACGCCAGGGTGGCATATATAACAAAAGACGGGAAAAATGTTCCCATGCTCTTTTCCGCATCCCCCATGTGCGGCGGCGACGGCAGGCTGATAGGCATGGTGTGCTCCGCATCGGATTTTACGGAGCTCAAGCGGGCTGAACTGGCGCTTCGGAGGAGTGAGGAGTTCGTCTGGAGCATTTTGAATTCAGTGGATGAGGGTTTCATCGTCCTGGACAGGGACTTCCGTATACTCACCGCGAACAGGGCATATTGCAGCCAGGTGGGAGTTCCGTCCGGCGATCTCACCGGGAAACCCCTCACCGGAAGACATTGCTTCGAACTGTCTCACGGGTCTGACCGGCCCTGTTACGAGCTGGGTGAAGATTGCGCTGTCAGTCAGGTTTTTGCAACCGGCATGCCGCACACCGCCGTCCACAGGCATCCCTCGCATGACGGCCAGATGGATTTCATAGAGACCAGGGCGTTTCCTCTAAGGGACGATTCCGGAAATGTGACCTCCGCCATAGAGATACTCACCAATATCACGGGAAAACACCTCCTGGAGGAAGAGCGGCTCAAAACGCAGAAGCTAGAGGCCATCGGGACCCTGGCCGGCGGCATTGCCCATGATTTTAACAACCTGCTGCAGGGCGTGTTCGGTTATATATCGGTTGCCCAGCTTACCATTGGGGACCGGCAGCGTGCCATCGCGGCGCTGAAGCAGGCGGAAAAGGCGCTGAAGCAGGCCGTTGGCCTGACAAACCAGCTCCTGACCTTCTCCAAGGGTGGGAAACCGGTAAAGGAAGAGGCCTCCATCCAGCCCATATTGGAAAACGCCGCCCGGTTTTCATTGAGCGGGTCCAGTTCTGAATACAGCATAACCTGGGACCACGACCTCTGGCCTGTGAATGCCGATACGGGGCAGATAGCGCAAGTCATCCAGAACATGGTTTTGAACGCGGACCAGGCCATGCCAAACGGAGGCAAAATAGAGATCACGGCGCGAAATGTTCCGGCATCCGGCCTCGCCCTGCCTGCATTGTCCGCATCACCCGCCTTGCCTGCATCACTTGAAAAGCAGGACTATGTGCTGATAGAGATCCGCGACAACGGACCGGGGATACCGGAATCATACATATCCCGGATATTCGACCCTTATTTCACGACAAAAGAGAAAGGGAACGGCTTGGGGCTGGCGACATCATATTCGATCATCAGGAACCACGGTGGCCTGATAGATGTCCGGTCTGTTTTGGGCAAAGGGACTGTTTTCTCAATTTATCTGCCGGCGGCCGTCACGAAACAAAAGGTCGACCCCGGCCCGAGTGCCGCGGTGTCCGAAGACCGGCGCGCAGGGAGGATACTGGTAATGGATGATGAGGATCTGATCCGCAGCCTCTTGCTCGAAATGCTGGATACCCTGGGACATCATGCGGAGCTTGCCGTCAACGGCGCGGAGGCCCTGGCCAAATACCGGGAAGCTATGTCGGAAGGGAGGCCTTTTGATGTTGTGGTCCTGGACCTTACCGTCCGCGGCGGGATGGGCGGGGCGGAAACGCTCCGGAGACTGCGGGAGCTGGACCCAGGGGTAAAGGCCATAATGTCCAGCGGATATTCCAATGATAATATAGCGTCCAGTTACCAAGACGCGGGCTTCAAGGCTTTTCTTAAGAAGCCCTACAGGATAGATGATCTGAGAAATGAACTGAACAGGCTGCTTTCTGAATAGAAAAGAAGGGCAGAGGGCTATACAAAAATCTTGGCGTCAAGCACGAAGGCGCCTTGTGGAAAAAGGGAAAGCGGGTTCAGGTCTATCTCTTTTATGAGCCCTGTGGCCATCAGCCTGGAGACCGTGACTATTGCGGCCGTGAGGGCCTTCAGATCCACAGGCGGGCGGCCGCGCATACCCTGAAGCACGCTTTGGCCCTTTATCCTCGATATAAGTTTTTTGGCCTCAACCGGCCCCGTTGGGGCCAGGGCGAAAGATACGTCTCTGAAGACCTCCGTGAAGATGCCGCCAAGCCCGAACATCACTACCGGGCCGAACTGGGCGTCTATCAGCCCGCCCACTATGGCCTCTGTTCCGCCCTCGACCATTCGCTCGACCAGAACGCCCCGGGCCCCTTCCATCTCCATCAGTTCGCGGACGGCCTCCAATAGCTCACTCTTCGTCTCTATCCGCAGCCTTATTCCTCCGGCCTCGCTCTTGGAGCGGATGCCAGGTGCCACCGTCTTTGCCGCCAAAGGTAAACCCAAGCGGCCCGTTTTTAAAAGGACCATTTCCCTCAACAGTTTCCTCTGTGGTTTTTCAATGAAAACGCCTTCAGGCACTGAAAGGCCAAGTCCGGAGAGCAGGTGTTTTGCCTCGTGTTCCATGGGCTGCGGGCCGGGTATTGCGCGCATGAATTCTTCAAACAGCTTTTTTTCTTTTTCTTTTTGTTTTTCTTTTTCTTTTACCATGAAAGTAGATGGCCCAGAGCCCGGACCGCCCGCTCCGGTGTGTCAAAGGAGGGTATCCCGGCCTTTCTGGCCTCGCGGCCAAGCTCCCTGCCGGCCTCGTCCTGCCCGGTATGGAGGACCATCGGCCTGCCGGTCCTTTTTTTGAAATCCGCAAGCATCCCGGCAAGGGCCGGCGTTATACCGGTGACCGCGGTAAGGGCGATTATTATAAACCCGTCGAAAAAAGAAAGGCCGTCCCCTAGCTCCCGTAGTATGTACAGGTAATCCCTGTCGCTGCCCTGGGCCGTAAGATCAAACGGGTTGCCCATGCCGTAAAACGGTGGGAAGATCTTTCTGAAATTTTCCAGGTTTGCCGGTGGTATCTCCGGTTGTTCAAAACCCTGCCTGGTGCATTCGTCGGAGGCCAGCACACCCGCCCCGCCTCCGTTTGTGAGGACCAGAACCCTGTTCCCTTTTGAGGTTTTTTTATTTTTATTTCTATTTTTATTTTTGTGCTTGAGGTCTTTCCACTGTGTCGAAAGGGCGAGCGCTCCATCCATTAGGTCCTCAAAATCACATGCCTCGAAGATCCCGTATTGGGCAAGTACGGAATGGAATACCTCGTAGGCGCCCGCGAGTCTGCCCGTATGGGAAAAGGCGGCGGCCTGCCCCGCGGCCCCTTTCCCAGCCTTCAAAATGATGAGGGGCTTTTTCTCTGAAAGGGCCTTTGCACGTTTTATGAATCTCCTGCCGTCCCGTACCGATTCCAGGTAGCAGATGACCGCCTCTGTCCCGGCATCGTTTTCCAGGTACTCGTAAATGTCCGATTCATCGATGTCCGCCGCGTTTCCGTAATGGGCGGTGATGGAAACACCCATGTCCGTTTTTGCCATGCCCTCAAACAGAAGGGAGAGGACAGCCCCGCTTTGGGTGACTATGGCAGTGCCCCCGGCACGCGGGCGGGGCAGCCTTTCAGGAGGCAGTATGAATGTGTCCAGTCCCGTGGTGGCATTATAAACTCCCATGCAGTTAGGCCCCATAAGTATTATGCCGCCTTTACGCGCAGTCCTTAATACCTCATCCTGCAACCCGGCTTGTCCCGCCTCGGCAAAACCGGCGCTAACGACAAGGGCACAGGAAGCCTTACCGGTAAGGGCTTCCAGGATCGACGGCGTCTCGGGGGC
>JAKAGP010000478.1 GCA_021825785.1 Nitrospirota bacterium | reverse complement strand
TTCCGATCTGCATAGTGTATCTGCCCATAGACTCCAAATTCCCCCTGGAAGTCTATTATTCACTTGCGGAGGCATATGACAAAGGCAACCCTGCGCTCATAGAGGAAACTTCGAAGCTTCTTGAGCAAGCGATCAAAAAAAACGCGAAGGACATCAGGGACAAGTACCTGGACCCGCCAGGCACAACGGATTTCGGCATCATGTTTCTTCCCATAGAGGGGCTTTACGCCGAGGTGGTAAGAAGGCCGGGGCTCTTCGAGGTGCTCCAGCGCGACTACCGTATTACCATAACGGGGCCAACCACGCTTGCCGCCTTCTTAAACAGCCTTCAGATGGGCTTTAGCACTCTGGCCATAGAGAAAAGGTCCAGCGAAGTCTGGAAGATACTGGGCGCGGTGAAGACCGAATTCGACCGGTTCGGCGACGTCCTGAAGCGCGCTCAGGACAAGCTGAGCCAGACCAGCAAGGAACTGGATAACCTTGTCGGGGTAAGGTCCAGGCAGATACAGGTGAAGCTCAGAAAGATCCAGCAGATGCCGGAAGAAAAAGACCTTTCCATTTCTTCTGTCGGGTCTTCTGGCGGGCTGTCCGATGGCCCGTCCGGCGTGCAGTCCGGCTTGCAATTTGGCGAGGGCGGCCTGGAAGAAAACTGATCAACGGGAAAAGTAAAAAGCAAAAAACGCAAAAAATCAAAGGGAATAAAACAAAATAAAAGTACCCGCTGAAAAAGCAAAAAAAGCAAAAAAAGCGAAGAAAACAAAAGAGGCAAAAAGCCCTGCCGGGCTCATCTTCAAGGTAAAGGTGGAGCCCCGAAGCTCCAAAAGGCAGATCGCGGGGCTCCACGCGGACGCCCTCAAGGTAAAGCTCACAAGCCCGCCGGTCGAAGGCAAGGCAAACGAGGAGCTGATAGAGTTCCTTGCAGAGACGTTCAAAGTAAGGAAATCCGCCGTGAAGATCCTTAAAGGAAGCTCCTCCAAGCAGAAGCTCGTTCTTATCGAGGGTCTGGAAGAGTTGGAAATAAAATAAACTAAGGTAAAGTGAAAAAAATACCCGGATGAAATTCATAGCAAAGACAAAAGACAATAACACCGGAACACTGTTTGACCTCCTGGCGGAGAAAACCGGGGCATCGGCAACCAAGGTCCGGATGCTCATAAAAAAAGGGGCCGTCCTGGTGGATGGCAGGGCCGCGCTGAGGCCGGACGCGCCTGTCAGGCCCGGACAAGGCATCGAGATAACGGAGAAAAAAAGCAGGAAGGCCAAGCCTAAAAAAATAAAAGGCGGTCTGCCGTTACAGGTACTTTATGAGGATGAATACCTGCTGGCGGCGCAGAAGCCCGCGGGGATGCTCTCCATAAGCACGAAAACGGAAAACATAAACACCTTCTACAGGGCGGTTTCAGACTATGTTAAGGAAAACGCCGCCCGCGGGGACAGGACAAAAACAAAAACACCCGGGGGCAAGGGGAAGATATTCATAGTCCACCGTCTGGACCGGGAAGTCTCCGGGGTGATGGTGTTTGCCAAGAGCCAGGAGGTCCAAAAGTCCCTTCAGGACTCCTGGGAAAAGGTTGAAAAGGTCTACAGCGCCCTGGTTGAAGGCCGTCCGCCCAAGGATGAGGGAACGGTAAAGGGCTGGCTTTGCGAAATCGGAGAAAATCTCATGCGCTCATGTCCCGCTCCTGCTCCCGGGGATAAGGCATCGAGGGCCAAACTGGCCGTGACCCACTACAGGCTCGTTGAGGCGGGCCCGGTTTTAAGCCTGCTTGAGGTAAGGCTTGGGACGGGAAGGAAACACCAGATACGGGTGCACCTGAGGGACATGGGATGCCCCGTTGTTGGAGACAAGAAATACGGCGCGCCTGATACAAAGGCCGGAGGGAAAACAAAAAACCCGGCTGACCGTTTTCATTCGGGCTTCAAACGGATGGGGCTGCACGCGGCGCGCCTTTCTTTTACCCATCCGGTCACCGGACGGAAACTGGTCATCGAGTCCCCGGCGCCGAAGGGTTTTCTGATTCCTCTTAAAAAGACAAAAGGAAAAGAATAAAATTTTGCCAAAAAAAATCATGCCAGTCTGCCAAGCGCCTCGGGTATAAGCTCTGAGAGCTCCGGGAATATGTGCATGCTGCCAGTGATGTAGTCCGCGCTGCCGCCGTTTGCGATGGTGTTTGCCACTTCCTGTATGAGAATCGGGGCCAGGGGGCCAAGTATATGGAATCCAAGCAGCTTCCTGTCCTTTTTCCGTGCTATTGCCTTTGCAAACCCCACCTTTTCCTGCATGGCGATACCCTTGGCCACATCAGAGTAGGATGCCCTGCCAACCAGCACATCATCCCCATAGCGCCGCCTTGCCTCTTTTTCCGTAAGCCCCACGCCTGCGATCTGCGGGTGGGAAAAGATGGCGTGCGGTACTGAATCGAAATCCATCCCCATCTTTTTCGTTTCATCATGCGTGGCGTTATGCCAGGCTATTTCAGCCTCCCTGTCCCCGGCATGGGTGAACATCTGCCTGCCTGTCGCGTCCCCGAAGGCCCATATGTTTTCCACATTTGTCAGAAGGCCGTCATCCACCCTGATGTAGTTTCTGTCATCCGTTTGAATGCCCGCCGCGGCGGCCCTGATTAGATCCGCATTGGATAC
>JAKAGP010000477.1 GCA_021825785.1 Nitrospirota bacterium | reverse complement strand
CGACACGGTCGCCGGGACGAGGCAAGCGCTGAACGGCGGCCGGAGGGCAACGCACCCCTGCGCGCTCGAGCGAGCTCCCGGCAGCCGTCAGCAACCCGAAATGATCGGACCATATGCCGGCGCCCCATAAGATGGCGAAGATGACTATCGCCACTCCTGCCACCGTCTTGTACTGCCTGGCCATGTATGCGTGCGCCCCTTCGTGAATGGCGGCCTGTATCTTTTTCATTTCCTCATTGCCGCTATCGAGGCTTTGGACCCAGAAGGCGAGATACGCCGCGTAAAGAATGCCGACCACCGCGGCGCCTGAAGCGAAAAGAACCGTTAATGTTGTGCTGTTCATCAATCCAAATATCTCCTTTAATGAAAATGCATGGCAAAGCTTACTCTGATCTTTCTCCCTGGAAGCTTCCCCGCGCTTTCAGGGGCTGAGCTTCAACCTTCGTTATTACGCATTAAGACCGCCGCCATGCAAATGGCGGCGGTCTCTTACGTCAAGATACATAAATTAAAACTCAGGCGACACTACTTGCCGAGACTCTGAACTACCTTTGTAATGGAATCTTTCGCATCCCCGAAGAGCATCCGGGTGTTCTGCTGAATATAAAGTTCATTATCTCTACCTGCGAAGCCCGGCGCCATGATGCGCTTGCAGACGATGACGGTCTTCGCCTTGTCCACGTCGAGTATCGGCATGCCGTAAATCGGGCTGCTCTTGTCATGGCGCGCCGCGGGGTTCGTGGTGTCGTTTGCGCCGATCACGAGGGCGATGTCGGTTTCTTCGAATTCCGGGTTTATCTCCTCCATTTCAATAAGGTCGGTATACGGAATCCCGGCCTCTGCAAGGAGCACGTTCATGTGGCCGGGCATCCTGCCGGCCACCGGATGTATCGCGAACTTAAGATGAATATCCTTACTCTTGAGCATGGAAGCGAACTCGCCAACGACATGCTGGGCCTGCGCCGCGGCCATGCCGTAACCCGGGACGATAATGACCTTCTTGGCTTCCCTGAAGAGAACCGCCGCTTCGTCCGGCATTACCTTCTTGACGGCCGGCTTAGCCTCTTCAGCGGATTTTACGGCTATTGCCGCTACCGCCTGCGGAGCCGGTTTCTTCACGGCCGGCGCCGGGGCAGAGGCGCCCAAACCGCCGAAAAAGACGTTAGCGGCTGACCGGTTCATCGCCCGGCACATAAGGATCGAAAGCAACAGGCCGGACGTTCCATCAAGGGCGCCCGCTATAATGAGGACGTTATTCCCAATGACGAAGCCGGTGGCCGACCCGGCAAGTCCGGCGTATGAGTTGAGAATCGATATGACTACCGGCATATCCGCGGCGCCTATTGGCATCACGAGCTGCACGCCGAATACGAAGGCTATCGGTATCATGGCGTAGAAGAGCGTCATCGACCCCGGCACCGCCACCTGATAAATGAGAATGGAAACAAGGGAAGCAAGGAGGATAAAAGTCACGATATTCTTTCCCCTGTAAGTCCATGAACCCCTGATCGTCTCATGCAGCTTTCCCGAGGCTATGAGGCTTCCGGTGAACGTTAGCGAGCCCAGAAGCACCTCAAATCCAACGGCTACCATCCTTACGGTACCGAGATTGCCGGCGTGGCGATAATACTCTGCCACCCCGACGAGAGCGGCCGCCAATGCTCCGAACGCATGTGAAAGCGCTATTCGCTGGGGCATGGCGGTCATCTTGACCCTGCCCATGGGAATGCCGATTACGGTGCCTATCACAAGCCCTATTATTATCCATTCGTAGCTTACTATTTCATGATGGAGCAATGTTCCGGCCAGGGCCATTCCCATGCCTATTTCGGCAAAAAACATACCTCTTCTGGCGCTCTCTGGCGAACTCAGGTCCTTAAGACCCATAATGAAAAGCGCGGAGGATATAAGATAAGCGAATTCCAGGAGATGGTTTGTCATTTTTTGCTATCCTTCCCTTTTTTGAACATTTTTAGCATTCGATCGGTAATGTAAAATCCGCCCACTACGTTTATCGTCGAGGCCATTACCGCCGTAAATCCCAGGATGGTGCAAACCCTGTTATAATTCGCTCCCGCTATGACCAGAGAGCCCACGAGCGAGATGCCTGAGATGGCGTTTGTGGCGGCCATCAATGGCGTATGCAGAAGGGGCGGGACCCTCGCTATGACCTGGTATCCCAGAAAGCCCGCAAGGACGAAGACATAAAGTCCCGCGATTAGATTGAGCGATGTTCCTTCCATTACTTTCCTCCCTTTTAAAATTCAGCCCCGTGAGGCTGTGTTAAAACAGGCCTGCTTAGAGGCCCTCTTTGAATTTTTACCAATGGCTCCTCGAGCTAATCCCGCTCGGATAGGCGATATTCGCCTTTTTTACGGCCTCTTTCACGCCGGCATGCGTAATCTCGCCGTTATGCGTTACCATGGAGCCCTTTATTATCTCGTCATCCATGTCGAGCTTGATCTCTTTCTTGTCCGGCGCGAGGAGATAAACTATATTAAGGATATTTTTCGCGTAAAGCTGGCTTGCATGCACCGAAAGAGTCGCAGGAAGGTTTGTCGGGCCGATTATCGTTACGTTGTGTTTGACTACAGTCTTACCCTTTTCCGAGAGCATACAGTTGCCGCCCTGCTCTACGGAAAGG
>JAKAGP010000476.1 GCA_021825785.1 Nitrospirota bacterium | reverse complement strand
CGAGGCCTCCGCCGCGGCTTAGCTTACTGTGCACGTGGACCAGGGCGCATCTTCTGTTGCCGTCGACCGCCTCTTTATCCCCGCGGGGCACAATCTAAGCGGCGTCGCGCTCGACCTGCGGGGCTCGGATGACGATGTCACATATACCACGGTCCTTCCAAACCTTCTGGTCTATAGCCAGGATTTTGAGAATGCATGGTGGAACAAGAATAATTCGACGGTGACAGCCAATTCCGCGACCGCTCCGGATGGCACTTTGACCGCCTCAATAGTTGGCGATGGGACCGCCAATGCGGAGCATGAATTAACCTCTGGTGGCACGTCTATATCGGCAGGGCAGTCTTATACAGCGTCAGTTTATTTCAAATACGTCTCCCAGAGGTACGTGGTTTTTCGCCTGTCATTAGGCACGAGTGGCGTATATGGGACGGTAGATATTTTAAATGGATTGTTTTCCACGCCGCCACAATCATATGCCGGGGCCCCTGCTAATATTTCAGGAAGCATCACATCAGTGGGCAATGGCTGGTTTCGTGCCTCCATAACTGTAACTGCCGATGTGAGTGGGACCGCCGCTTTATTATTGATATCATCGCCTTCAGGAGCGGACGGCGCGGGACCATCCTATACGGGGAACAATAATACTTATTATGTCTGGGGCGCGCAGGCCGAAGCGGCCTCGGCCGCCAGCCTATACATCCCTACAAACGGCACGGCGCAACAGTTTGTGCCAGGCGGAAGCGGCCTTATAGAATTCAACTTCCCTTCAGCCACTCACCGCTATTGGAAGCTCATAATTACAAACCCGGCCGCAGCCCCGCAGTTCGCGGAGCTTTTTTTAACCTCCACTTATACATGGGAAAAGCTGCCGGCGCGTCCCGGAGGGCCATTTGATGACGTCTTTAACGTGAAGACGGACGTCACAGCAAGCGGGCTGGATAGATTTCTGACCTTTGGCAATTCCAAGCGGCAGAGGATATATAAAGTGGTGAACGCCGGGGCCACGCAGCAAACGAATATTCTGGCCCTCAATACCGCCTGGGCCGGATCAAAACCTTTTTGGCTGTATGACCACGAGGGCAACTGGATTTACGGGAAGCTGAATAAACCGCTGGGCCTCAAAGAGACCGGCGCAGGCAAGTATGAATTTGATTTTAATTTTTTGGAGGTGCTAGGCTCATGATTTTTCTTTGTCCGTCGTTCCCGCGCAGGCGGGAATCCAGGTTGATTTTGAAAGGCCTTAAAATGGATTCCCGATTACAGTCCTCGGGAATGACGGCAAAAGGAATTAACCAATGACTACAATATTGCAGGCCCGGGATTCCTCGCGTATAAAACCGGTCTGCCTCGTCCAGGTAACCCTGAAAAATTCCGGTCCCACGCTCTATTTTTCGGACAGGAATATCACGGTTTCAGGCCAGCTTTACGAAGACTATCTTCATGACCTCTCCGGGGTCGCCCAGGAGCTTAAGCGGGCGGACTCTACCGCTTCGAACGTTAATATCGAGCTTGCCTTCAGAAACGACAAGATAAGCTATAACGGCACGGATTACGCCAGCCTCATCACGCTTGGACAGGCATACCCATTCGAGACATCCGTCTGCCAGATATACGAGACGTATCTGGACGGCAACCAAAATCCATCCGATACGGTCCTTATCTTCAAAGGCGCTTTGGACTGCCCTGCGAATGTGGACTTGATGGGCTTTAAGTGCAAGGTCTCCACGATGCCCATGTACATGGACGCCAGATGGCGGCAAACGCAGCTTGGCCTTACCGATTTCCCGTCCGCCACCGATGACGTGGGCAAATGGGTGCCGGTCATCTATGGCTCAAATATCCTTATCCCGGCGCTCCGGACGGAATGGGTGAAGACAACCCTTGTTTCCAGCATGGCGGCCACGGACACGAGCCTTGAATTGACCGATATAACAGGTTACGCGTCTTCCGGTCAGGTGATAATAGACGGCGAGGTAATAAGCTATACGGGCATCTCGGGCCGCAGTTTCACGGGCCTTACCCGCGGGGCCTCAGGCACAACGTCCTCGGCCCATGGCGCAAACGCGGACGTCCTTCCTTATCTGGCCAATTACGACTGGGTCCTTGCGGGGCACCCGTGCCAATCGGTAGGCGATATTTTCGCCGAGATATCGGGCAAGCTATGGCTGGTTACAAGCGGGGTCACATCTCTTTTTGACAGCGGCTACATGAAACTCCGCGCGTCCTCTGTGATAAGTGTGGGGGGCGTCCTTGACGATATCAGCTTAGTGAACACAACGGCCATAAATGACGGGATCAGCATAAATAACAGCCTGGGCGTAAATCAGGGGTATCACAGCCATTCTTCCTCTTCCTCTTCGAATATGCATCCCACTAGCGCGAGCACTTCAGGCAGCAACATAAGCTGGAGCGGGAGCGTCAACAATGTCTACGACCAATCCGATGCAACATATTGCAAGGCGCTGGGGGAAAGCCTTGCCGGGTGGGGCAGGATACAGGCAAATTTCTCCGCGTATTCCGGCCCCGCGCCAATCGCGGTGTATCTCTGTATAACGCACCAGTCTTACACGGGCGGTTCCGTTACGGCACAGGTAAGCGGGGACAATTCCACCTGGTATAACATAGACGGCTTACAGACAAAGGA
>JAKAGP010000475.1 GCA_021825785.1 Nitrospirota bacterium | reverse complement strand
CCTGCGGAACCAAAATTTGGCGGCGAGGATCTAAACTACATAGTTCCGATGAATCAGAAGGCTATATATAATTTTGCGGATATTTTGGCGAGGCTGACTGATAACAGCGAACACATGGAATTCAGACCCACTTACGGTCCTGAGGTTTACACAGGACTGGCCAAGATTGACGGTTTTGTTGTCGGCATTATTGGGAATAAGCAGGGTTTTCTGGGACCGGGATATCCAGAGTATGCGCCTTATCCCGGCATTGGAGGAAAACTCTATCGTCAGGGCCTCATAAAGATGAATGAATTTGTCACATTGTGCGGCAGAGATAGAGTTCCTATTGTGTGGTTTCAGGACACTTCCGGGATCGACGTGGGAGATATTGCCGAAAAGGCTGAATTGCTTGGACTTGGACAATCCCTGATCTATTCAATTGAGCAAACTAACGTGCCGATGATGCTTTTCGTTTTACGGAAAGGAACAGCGGCGGCTCATTATATCATGGGAGGGCCTACAGCTAACAACCACTGCGCTTTCACGCTGGGCACACCAGCCAGTGAAATATACGTCATGCATGGGGAAACAGCTTCAGCCGCCTCGTTCGCAAGACGTTTGGTCAAGGAAAAGGACGCCGGCAGACCATTGGATCCGATTATTGATAAAATGAACGCGTTGGCGAAGCAGTACTACGATCAATCCCGACCAGTATACTGCGCAAAACGGGGATTCGTCGATGAAGTGGTGTCTTTTACCAAAATGAGGGATTATATGGTGGCCTTCGCCGGTTGCGCGTATCAAAATCCTGATTCGATTTGTCCTCATCATCAGATGATCATTCCAAGAATAATCAGGGGATAAACCACTTTTCTTTTCCCCGATAATGCTTATTTTTTCAGTGAAGTTTTTATTTACGGGCTGAAAATTTAAGGAGAAAAATAATGAGTGAAACTGAGAAAAATTTGCAGGAAGCTTTCGCTGGGGAATCACAAGCCAACAGGAAGTATTTGGCTTTTGCTAAAAAGGCCGAACAGGAAAATATGAAGGGCGTAGCCAAACTATTCAGGGCCGCCGCGGCTGCGGAAACTGTTCACGCTCACAATCACCTGGAGGTTCTCAAAGGAGTCGGTTCTACTCTGGACAATCTCAAGGCTGCTTTTGGCGGCGAGCATCATGAGTTCACCGCAATGTACCCCGCGTTTCTGCAAACCGCCAAGGCGGAGAAAAACAGCGCCGCTCTGAAAAGTTTCCACTGGGCCAATGAAGTGGAAAAAATACACGGAGCCCTTTATGAAAAAGCAATACAGGCGGTAGAATCAGGCGCCGCCTTTGAAGAGAAAAATTACTACATTTGCGAAAAATGTGGATATACCATAGCTGATTCTGCGCCGGACAAATGTCCCGTTTGCGGCGCCAAAAAGGATCAATTTTTCCTGGCTGAGTAGTTTCCAGTCTTCCCCGCGCCTTGAAAGAGCTTTTTATTGGCTCAATTTTCAGGCGCGGGTCATACAACAGGCTACCTTTCAAAAAGTTTTCGGAAGCGACCTTTAGATCTTATTTACAGCACATGGGGGCGGTATGGCACTAACTGTAGAGGTAAAGAATATCGGCCTTAGGGGCGTCACGGTGGCTGACACAAAAATCAGCTTCATTGACGGCAATCAGGGGATACTAATATATCGCGGCTACAGAATCGAAGAGCTTGCCGAAAGATCGACATTTCCGGAAACCGCTTTCCTGCTTTTGAATGGGTATCTCCCCAGTCCAGATGAATTAATGACATTTGAACAGATTCTTGCGGATAATTCGGAAGTCCCGGATTTTATCTATGATTGCCTCAAGAAACTTCCACATGACTCCAATCCTATGGACACGCTTCAGGCGTGTGTCCCTTTGCTGGCCACCGCTGATCCGGACATAAAGGAAGATAATCGTCCGGCCAACCTCAAAATGGCCATGAGGCTTATCGCCAGATTGCCAGTGGTAGTGGCGGCCTGGCACAGGATCAGTCAGGGCCTGGATCCCTTACCCTACGATGCTTCCCTTTCGCATGCCGGAAATTTCCTGTGGCGATTGACGGGCGAAAAACCTGACCCGAAAACAGCGAAAGATTTGGACTGCTGCCTGATTTTGCATGCGGACCACACCTTCAACGCATCCACTTTTGCGTGCAGAGAAGTTTGCTCAACCAGGGCGCACATGTACGCGGCTGTTGCAGCCGGAGTAGGGGCGCTTTCGGGAAGTCTTCATGGCGGAGCCAATACAAAAGTTATGGAGATGCTTCTGGCGATTCAACATGAACCCGATGTGTCAGGTTGGATCAGAAGAAGGATAGAAGGCGGAGAAAAGATAATGGGCCTGGGTCACGCTGTTTATAAGACCATGGACCCAAGAGCCAAGTATCTTAAACCAATGGCCACTCGCCTGGCCAAAGCTAAAAATATGGAAAAATGGGACGAGTTGTCCAAACTTGTAGAAAGAGTGTCCATTGAGGAATTCGACAAACGTGGGAAAAGCGAGATTCGTCCTAACGTAGATTTCTATAGCGCTCCCGTGTATTTCATGATGGGAATTCCGAAAGACCTGTTCACTCCGATTTTTGCCATCTCAAGGATAGCAGGCTGGTGTAGCCACATTATTGAGGAAAAAGTCGGAGAAGCCCAGGAAA
>JAKAGP010000474.1 GCA_021825785.1 Nitrospirota bacterium | reverse complement strand
CCGGTGGAACCGATCTTTAAACGGAAGTTCAAAAAGTTGATATGCGTAAGAGTTTGTTTATTCTTGAGTTGGCTCAAGAAACCTAAGTTGTTTCGTGGCTACAATCTGGGCGAGATGCCCAAGAGATCGAAGGCTCGGTTTTGCACCGGTGTAGGAGTGGCATAGAGGTCGAAGGTGGCTCCGGTGTTTTTCACATGTACGCGATTCTTCGTCAGTGTTCCCAGATCGGCCATGAGGCTCCGGAAGCTGTGTACAGGCAATCCGTCACAGGTTTCTTGGGTGTGAATTTTGCGCAGGGCACTCATAGAGCGTTTCGCAGGAGCCACCACAGAATCTCTGAGGGCTTCTGCTCCGGCCGGATCGTGGTCTTCGAAGAGCATCGGGGCAAGGGCGGTTCTCATGTGCCACTCCACGTAATAGGCGAGCATACATAACAAAACATGGCTCTTGACCCTGTCCGTGGTCCAATGGAAAATGGGCCGGACCTTCAGATCCACGCTCTTGAGGCTTCTGAATGCCCGCTCTGCCCGTGACAGCCCCTTGTAGGCCCGTACGCTGTCGGCTGCAGCCATCAGCTCTTGTGGCACCGAGGTGCGTATGACATAGATCCCGTCCAAAGAAGATTCCGCAGCGATGGTCTCATGGTTGCGGCAATAACTGAACGATTCCTCCCCTATTTCCATACGGAAATGCTTGGCCACCTTGAAGCGATTCAAGACCTTGCCTACTCGGAGCGCTATCTTTTCCTTCCCCTTGAGCCGGCGGGTCTGCCGCATGGTGGCCTCGACGATTTCGCTCAGCTTTTTCTCGGTGGCTTGGAGGAGTTCCTCTCGCTTGCGAGCCCTCTCACGAGCAAGGAGCGGATTCTTGCACACCACAAGCCGCTCTCCCGGATAATCGGGATCGGAAATCTCGGCCAGGTCCTTCTCGTCGAACAAAGAGAGCTGCAAGGAACCGTTCTGTAAGAGCTTCCGGATCGCAGGAGCCCGAAGAGCCGTGATCCACTCCACTCCCTCTTCCCCACGGAGATCTTCCCTCAGCCGCGCCTCGGTTATCAGGCCTCGATCACCAACGATTACCACCCGAGAAAGGCCGAAACGAGTCCGAAGCTTGGCAATCTGAGACACCAGCGTCTTGGGGTCTGCAGTATTCCCCTCGAATACCTCCACCGCCACCGGACACCCTTGGCTTGTGCACAAGAGGCCGAAAACCAATTGCAGCTTCCCCTTCTTCCCGTCTCGGTTGTGTCCCCATTGTGCCAAAGGTGACTTTCTCCCCTCGAAATACACGCTGGTAACATCATAGAGCACGAGAGAACCGTCGGATAAATGCCGTGCGGCAAGAGCGTCCTCAACGTGCGCCTGCCGTGCAACCAACCAGTCCATAGCTCGGTACAATTCCCCAACCTCGGCAGACTCGATCCCAAGAACATCTCCCAGAGAAGTAGACAGCGTCTCACTTCCCAGCCCCCTGGCAGTGGCCAGCTTGGAGGTCGGAGCCAGTATCCGCGAAACGATCATACCCCAGACCAGATCTCGCTCCTTGCATCCTTGCGACGATATGACAGCCTCCAACTTGAGCTTCCGTATCATTCCCAACACCGCGGCCACATGCCCGTGCGGAAGTGAGCGCTCAATTTCAAGATCCTGTTGAGCACCCGAAAAAATCTCCCCCTTCAACGCCCGGCGAACCACATCAATGACCTCAAAGGGAAGATGGGAAATGTTTCCCACGGTCTCGTGCTTGACCTTTCCTCCCTCCCGATAGGTCCGCCGCAAGAGATACGTTTCATACACCTTTCCCTTGTACTTTCGTCTGGTGGTGGCTACGTGAACTGGTCCGGTCCTGCTTGGCATGAAAATGGGAGTTTACACAGACTGAATCGGAAGTCAAGAAAAAAGATACTCTTTTAGTGGCTACACCATCAAACGAAAAATAACCCAACCCCTCAACATCACTACACGTCATCCAAAAATGGCCGCGAACTTCCGTTTAAGTGGGGTGTCCCAAGATCCACAGATCCAGGTGCGGATCTCAAACATCTCGATCGAGGAAGAACTCATCAGGATGGACGCTAATATAACGCGTGAGCATCTCATCAAAGCTCTGTTGCTCCTTGAGTTCGTAAAGCGAGTGGTCCAGCTGGTCCAAGTCTCCCGAGGGGATTTTCTCCAGTTGCTCCTTGCGTGTTTTTCTGTCTTTAGCGGGAGTTCCATTCGGGAATCGTGAAATAGCAGCCTTCAGTATAGCGGCGTATTCCGTCGCGCCTATTCTAATGAACCCGGCCAAAGCTTCATCCCAGAGGATACCTGTACTGTTCCCGAAGAACTGCTCGTGTCCACCATTACACACCTCGTATTCGTACCACACGCAAGAATAGACCGCCCGCTGTCCAGGCGTGGCCGGGGCCATGGTTGCCCTCAAAACGTCTTCTCCCTCGTGGAACTCGATGTAATCGTCCAGATATACGGCGATCTCCCATGGCCAGTCCTTGTCGGGCAGAGGCTTCTCGATCCGGTAATCCCCTTTTGGCCTTTTCTTCCTTGCAGCGGCGGCAACCATTGGCAGGAACTCCTTGCTCAGGCAAGATACGACTCCTGAACATCGCGGAATGCCAAGGACACCATACCCTATTCGTGCTTCAGCCTAGGTATCA
>JAKAGP010000473.1 GCA_021825785.1 Nitrospirota bacterium | reverse complement strand
GTGGCCGGCAGAGGGACCGGGCAGCCTTCGACCTAGCTGGTGTGGCGTCCCCGTAAATTTCCATCATAAGCCATTGCGAAGGCCCGCCTTTATTTGACTTCTGCAAAAGCATTCGTATACCCTTATATTCTGGAGGGGAAAGACTGAAAAAAGACCTCCCCTCGCCAAATCTTGATGGATAAGGAAAGCGTAATGGAGTCCACTGGAAAAGCGGCGGCCCTCTCGGGCTTCGGTACGCTTTTCAGAAGGGCCTGGGAGATATACAGGGCCAGGTTCAACATCTTTTCGCTCATCTTCATGCTTTATCTCCTGCCGATACTCCTGATATCCACACTGGGCTTTTCGGTCGCCAAAATGCTGCCGCACCCGCTGAACCCTTTCGTCATCGCATGGATAGCCGCCGGGGCGTTAATGGGCGTGCTCATATCCATGTGGGGCCAGGTGGCGTTCGTTTACGCGGTCTCGGGCACGGAGGGGATAAAGGAAATTGCAAAAACAGCATCGGAAAAACTCTTCAGGTTCGTATGGGTTTACATCCTTTTCGGCGTCGCAACGGTTGCCGGCCTGGTGCTGTTCATCATACCGGGTGTTGTGGCGATGGTCTGGTTCTCGTTCTCCTTTTTCGTGCTGGCAAGAGGCAATGCGCGCGGCCTGAACGCGCTGATTGAAAGCAGGCGGCATGTGAAGGGGCTGTGGTGGGAGGTGTTCGCCAGGCTCTTTGCCGTCTGGTCGATATCCTTTCTGCTTAGCTTCGTGCCCTTTGTGGGCTCGGCGCTTTCCATCTTCTTCATGCCTTACATGATGATTTTCACGTTCCTCATATATGAGGACCTGAAAAAGATAAAGGGGGAGCTTCCGGCCCCCACGGCCGCGGAGCGGAAGAAATGGATACTGGTCTTTCTGGTCGGCCTGACGATAGCTTCCGCGGTTGCCGTGCATACGTTCAAGGGCTTCGATTTCAAGACATTGAGCAAGCTCAGGGGAGAACCGGCAAAGATACTGAATTCCACTCTGCCGGGCTCCATCTAGTGTGGAGTCTCACAAATGACCTTAATAAGTCATCAATAAGTCATTCAGAGCGAAGCGAAGAACCCGGCCGTGAGATTGCTCCGGGGCCTTGTCCCTCGCAATGACTTATGATGTAAATTTACGGGACACCGCTAGCCGGGAAAAAACTTAACAGGGAGGAGACTGATGGGAGAGGGCAGGATGTTATGCCCCGAGTGCGGACTTGAGCAGCCCGAGGTAAACACCTTCTGTCCCGCCTGCGGAGTGGAAATCCGCAAGTGCCTCCGGGGAGGGCAGGAAGGCGCCGGGGGCCAGTCCCGGCCCGGGCCGGAGGAAACGGAAGCCCGGCCCCCGGATTCCGGGCGTGGTCCCGAAGGGCATAATCATGCCCATATAAACGCCCTTTTCGGCGGGGCATGGAGGATATACAGGGAAAGGTTCCCTGATTTTCTCCTGCTTTTTTTCCTTACGCTCCTGCCGCTCCTTGTGATTGCCGGGATTACGGCTGCCCTGGTCTTCGCGGCCGGGCTGGACTCCTGGCCCAACGAGGGTTCTTTCCCGCTTGGCGGGGCCATGCTTGTGGCGCCCGGAGCGCTTGTGGGCGCGTTTGTTTACACCCTTTCCTTCTGGACGCTCCTCATCCTTGTGTCGGACAGCGGCCTCACCCTGAGCGGGGCCGTAAGAAAGGCCCTTAAAAGCCTGTTTTCTTATCTGTGGGTGAGCATCCTTTTCGCCGCGGCTGTAACCGCCGGGTTTGTATTTTTCATCATTCCGGGGATCGTTTTCCTCGTATGGTTTGCCTTCTCCGTGTTCGTGGTCGCCGGGGGGGAGGCGAAGGGGCTGGCAGCACTCCTTGAAAGCAGAAGACAGGTAAAGGGCAGGTGGTGGATGGTTTTCTGGAGGCTCCTTGCCGTATGGGCCGTTTCCTTCTTCTTCGGGCTCATCCCGCTGCTTGGCTCTGTGCTTTCGCTCCTTTTCACGCCCTTCATGGCGGCCTATGTCTATGTGCTTTACGTGGAACTGAAGCGCTCCAGGGAAATGGCCGGGAAAGCCGGGCAGGATGTTTTTCCCGGTGAGGCCGCCCAGGCCGGGGCAGGGCGCGGGAAGTGGATTTTTCTGGTTGCCGCCGGTCTTTTGATACTGGCCCTGCTTGCGGCCGCGGGGATTAAAAAAGCCGGAAAGGATTTTTATTTCTTTGCGCCGCATGGGCGGTTCCAGGAAGAAAATCATCCGGAAGACTCCCGCCCGCTATAGCTCCGGACCACATGGGCAACCAGGGCCGCGTCAATCAAGGACTTTCCCGTCAATAGCTTCCCATAAGGCCCCCTCCGATTAGCCACGCCTGTGCCAAGGTGATATCATTTAATCAGAAGCAGTCCATTGATTTGAAAGGAGAGGTTTTCCCATGAAGATAAGGAGACTGTACCTGTTTGCGGCCGCCTTTTTCCTTTTCCTGCTCTTGGCGGGCACGGCCAATGCCGGGCAGACATATGTGAGGGTTTCCCCGCCTCCACCCTACGTGTTTTCCGCCCCGCCGGTGGTGGTCCTGATACCCGGGACGTACTACGTCTACTTCGTTCCCGGCATAGAGGCGGACATATTTTTTTACCACGGCTACTGGTACCGCCCCTACCGGGGCTGGTGGTTCAGGGCG
>JAKAGP010000020.1 GCA_021825785.1 Nitrospirota bacterium | reverse complement strand
GAATTTACTTTCTCGGGCGGGCAAAGGACATCAACGGAATAGTCCAGTTCTTCCAATTCGTCTTCCGACACCGGGAAAAAACGGGGGTCCTCGGTGGCTGAGGCTATGGCGTTTCTTACCGCTTCCAGGGAGGCGCAGCCGGTGACAGGTTCAATAGTGCCAATACAGCCCCTTAGCTGGCCTTTTTTTTTAAGACAGACAAAGACACCAGCCTTCTCCGTAAGTTCCTTGGAAAGCTCACCGGTGTCTGATATGACCTTCCCTTCCCTCACATAGATATCAACCGCTTTTTTTACGAGGGCTACTATAGGGTGCATGGGTGGGTGCATAGGCGGCGCATCCTTTAAAATTCCCTTTTCAGGGCATAATCGGCAAGGGTGAGGAGTTCCTGTTTCTCGGGACAATCCCTGATTATATTAAGTTCAGCCTTTGCGTCATCAAGATACCGCCTGGCCTTTTCAAGCGCAACGTTCACCGCGTCGTATTTCTTGAACAGCTCAAGCACTCTGCCCAGGCCCTCCCGGGTGGGGCCGCTCTCAAGGATGCCCTTTATCTCATCGCGCTCGCTCCCGCTGGCCTCCCTGAGCAGGTTTATAAGAGGAAGGGTTATCTTGCCCTCCTCCAAGTCCTTGCCAAGTTTCTTGCCAAACCCGCCATCGCCAGCCATATAGTCCAGCACGTCATCGGCCATTTGAAACGTTATTCCCGCCTTGAGCCCGAACCGGGCCAGGGCCTCCTCCCATTCGGGAGGAGCTCCTCCCAGGAGCGCCCCGATCCTGCATGCAGCCGACATCAGAACTCCCGTTTTGGAAGAGATTATCTTTATGTAATCATCCTCGGTTATGTTCACGTCACCCGATTTTTCAAGCTGAAGGAGCTCCCCTTCGGTCATGGAGGTCACGGCGCCGGACAGCGCACCGATGACCCTTATGTCCCCGGAGGTCACGGCCTGTTTAAGGGCATTTGCGTACAGAAAATCCCCTACAAGCACAACGGCCTGATTGCCCCATGTCACATGCGCCGCCGGCCTGCCCCTTCTCACCTCTGCCGTATCCACCACGTCATCGTGCAGGAGGGAGGCGCTGTGTATCGATTCTATGACCCCCGCAAGCGTGATATGGCCGGAGCCCATGTAGCCGGAAAGCCTTGCGCTCACAAGCAGAAAAACAGGCCTTATGCGCTTGCCTCCACCCTCGACAAGGTAGCGTCCGATAAGCGGTATGAGAACGATATCGCTGGCGAAAAGCCCTCTGAGGCTTTCCTCCACGCGGAGGAGGTCCCCTTCGTAGGAATCAAATATCTTTTTTATGTCCTGGTTGACTTCCTTGATCATTCTACTTTTTCTGCTTCCGGACTTTTTCCTTTTTCGCCCCGCTTGCTGGCTGCCGCACACCTTCCCGCATCGCCACAGAAGGTTTTTCTGTTTTATTTTCTTTTGTCTTCCCCGGCGCAAGTTTCTTCAGTTCGCCGGGCTTAAAGACCCCAAGCTCCGTAATGATGGCGGTCACATATTTGGCCGGAGTGACATCAAAGGCCATGTTCCTTGCGTTTACCCCGTGAGGTGCTATTCTTTTGCCGGCCAGAGACGCCACTTCTTCAGGGTCTCTCTCCTCGATGGGTATCATGTCGCCCGAGGCCATCGAAAAATCTATGCTGCTCAACGGGGCGGCCACGTAGAAAGGCAGCCCGTGTTCCTTGCACAGCACGGCCACCGTATAAGTGCCTATCTTGTTTGCAACGTCCCCGTTCCTTGTGGTCCTGTCCGTGCCCACAATGGCCAGGTCTATCTCCCCTCTTCTCATAAGGGCGCCAGCGGAGTTGTCCGTGATAAGGGTCATCGGAATGCCCGCCTCTTTCATCTCAAAGGCGGTCAGCCTTGCCCCCTGAAGGACAGGCCTGGTCTCATCGACGATCACATGGATTTTTTTGCCCTGTTCCCTGGCAACAAAGATCGCGGCGGTCGCCGTGCCATATCCCCCCGTGGCCAGCGCCCCGGCATTGCAGTGAGTGAGGACCACATCCCCGTCATTTATGAACTGCGCACCCCATGCGCCGATGGTCTTGTTGATCCTGATGTCCTCTTCCAGTATGGATTGGGCTTCCTGCCAGAGGGTTGCCCTCACCTCATTAACGCTGCCCTTACACCCGGCAAGCCTGGCCTTCATCCTGTCAACGGCCCATTTGATATTGACCGCCGTCGGCCGGGTTGCCAGAAGCCCTTCATAAACCGGCCCAAGCGCCCCTGCAAGCGCCTCTGCGCTTCCGGCCCGCGCCGCTTGGGCGCCAAGGGCCACTCCCATTGCGGCGGCTATGCCTATAGCCGGGGCTCCTCTTATTTTCAGCTCCCGGATGCACCAAGCCACATCCTTCCAGCTTTTGCATTCAATGAGGTCTATCTCGTGGGGGAGCTTGCTTTGGTCAAGGATATAGACCTTGCCTTCTTTTTGCTCTATCGCGTTAAGCATGTCTGCTCATATTAAACCAGCCGATGAGGGATTTTTGCAACCACTTAACGGCTTCAGGCCTTATCTGAGATGAAGTTTTTTAAGCAGGAGCCCCAAAAATTTATTGATGGGATTCTGCCTGGACAGAAACCCGATGACCGGTTTTTTGCGCAAGCCCAGGGACTCCAGCAGTTGCTCTATCTCCGGAAGTTTCCTGATGGATGCGCCCTTTCGAAGCGTGGTCACCGCGTCCTGCTTCCTCTCCGCTATGAGATAAAGCCTGCCAAGGTTCAAATAGACCAGAGGCTCCCCCGGGGACTGCTCCACAATGTCCTCGGAGGCCTTTACCGCGTTTTCCAGCTGTCCTCTCTGGGTGGCGGAAAGAAGGGCCAGGTAAGATTTGCACAGGAGATTGGATTCGTCCAGCTTGAGGGATTTTTCGAAGCTGGCCAGGGCCGCTAGCCTTTCGCCCTTTCTGAGGAGTTCCTCCCCTTTTTCAAAAAGCTCCCTCGCAGTACTCATCGGAAAAACCCCCCACAATCAAAAAGCGTTTTTTCTTTTTCCCGGTGCAGGACTTTTTTATTCCTGCCGCAATTTTACCAGAACATCGAAAATATTGCTGAGAGGGGCGGATAACGGCCTGCTTTTTACCGTTTGCCCTGATGCTTTTTAAGGTAGCGCCCCGTATGGGAGCGGGGTTCTTTCCGGAGACCCTCGGGAGTGCCCTGGTAAACGATCCAGCCTCCCTTTTCCCCGCCTTCGGGGCCAAGGTCTATAACCCAGTCCGCAGCTTCAACAACGTCCAGATTGTGTTCAATGACCACTACTGTGCCGCCCCTGTCCACAAGCTTGCCCAACATCTTCAAGAGGGCCCCGACATCGTAATAGTGAAGCCCCACCGTGGGCTCGTCGAGCACATAAAGAAAATCCGATTTGCGCGGAAGGCCAAGCTCCGCGCATATCTTAAGCCGCTGCGCCTCCCCGCCGGACAATGTTGTCGCAGGCTGCCCCAGTTTAAGATATCCAAGGCCGATCTCCTCAAGCTGGGAAAGCTTGCCGGCTATCGCCGGGATGCCGCTGAAAAACCCTGAGGCCTCCTCCACGGTCATTTCCAGCACCTGGCTTATGTCCCGATCCCTGTAATGAACGCGCAGCGCCTCGGGAGTGTAGCGGCTGGCCCCGCAATCTTCGCATTTAATAAAAAGGTCTTCAAAAAAATACATCTCGAACTTCTGGTAACCCTCCCCGCCGCATGTGGGGCACCTTCCCCCTGGAACATTGAACGAAAAGAAACCAGGCCCGTAGCCGTGAGCCTTTGCCTCCGGCTGGGAGGCATAGAGCTTCCTTATCTGATCGAATATCTTTAGATAGGTGACCGGGTTGGACCTCGGGGTTCTGCCGATCGGGCTCTGGTCTATCAGTTTAACGCCGTGTATAGCCTCCATGCCTCGCAGCGTTTTGTATGGCAAAGGAGGCTCAGGCTCCACCTTGAGAGTTCTGGCAAGTGCCCGGTAAAGGGTCTCTACCACCAGGCTGCTCTTGCCGGAGCCGGACACGCCCGAAACCACCGTAAAGGCGCCAAGCGGTATCTTCAGATCGATCCCTTTCAGGTTATTGCCGCTTGCCCCGGAGAGAGCGAGCCAGCCCGAAGGCTTGCGCCTGGATGAGGGAGGCTTTATCCGGTCTGTTCCCTTGATATAGCGGGAAGTAAGAGTATCCGCCGTCTCCAGAAACTCCTTTTGAGTGCCGGAGAAGACCACGGAGCCCCCCAGGTGCCCGCCGCCGGGGCCCAGTTCCACCACCCAGTCCGCCCGCTCGATGATCTCCTTGTCGTGCTCCACCACCACAAGGGTGTTGCCAAGGGAGGAAAGCTCCGCCATGATGTCCGCCACCCGCTCCGTGTCCCGCGGATGCAGGCCCACGGTCGGCTCGTCAAGGACATAGAGCGTACCAGTAAGCCTGGAGGCAAGCTGGTTTGAGAGGTTCACCCTCTGGTATTCCCCGCCCGAAAGCGTCCTTGCCTCACGGTCCAGGCCAAGGTAATCCAGACCTACCCGCTTTAAAAAACCCAGTTTCAGTTTTATCTGCCTCAGGGGTTCCCTGGCTATCGCCGCGTTTGCGGGAGAAAGCGCCAGGAAATCATGTGAGGGACAGGAAAAAAGCGCATCAAGCGCGCCCACGGGCATGGCGGTGAGCTCCGCTATGTCCTTGCCGCCCACCCTGTATGCCAGGGCCTCCGGCCTGAGCCGCTTCCCCCCACATGCCGGACAGGTCTGTCCCTTCCTGTACCGTGACAGGAAAACCCGCACGTGGAGCTTGTAGCGCCTGGCTTCAAGGTCCTCGAAGAAATCGTCTATGCCGTAAAAATCCGCGCTGCCCTTAAACAGCGTCTCTTTTTCACTCTTGAAAAGCTCCCTCCACGGTTTATCTATCGGAAAAGCATTTTTTCCTTTTTCTTTTCCTTTTTTGTCTGCATTCTTGAACGCCTTAAGCATCTGCCTCTTCCACCATTTGTAAGAGGGTTTTTCCCATGGCTCTATGGCCCCCTCAGAAACGGACAGGTAAGGGTCCGGCACTATGAGGTCCTCGGAATACCGGAGGATATTGCCAAAGCCCTTGCACTCCGGGCAGGCCCCTATCGGGTGATTGAAAGAGAAAAGCAGGGGGGAAGGCTCCAAAAGCTCTTTTCCGCAATTGTCGCAGACGTTGCCGGCTGAAAACCGCAGCTCCCTCCAGGAGGACTCGTCTTCCCCCGCTAGGAGCACCTTCATCCTGCCTCCGCCGTGCCTGAAGGCGGTTTCTATGGAATCGGCAAGGCGGGGATCATCCCGTATCACAAGCCTGTCAAGGACAACGGCCAGCCCGTTGCCGTTCGAAGAGATCTCAAAGGGATGGTCTCCTTCGCCCTTCCCTTCAAATTCCACCACGCGGCCCTGGTCAAAATACCGGTAAAATCCCCTGCCCTTCAGCACCTCGGCGGGCTCACGGCTCTCAAAGACTATCAGTGCGCGCTCTTTGGCGTGTGCGCTTAAAAGCCCCTGTTTGATGGCCGTGGGGTCCCATTTGCGGATGGGCTGGCCGCACGAAGGGCAGAAAGGCTCGCCTATCTTGGAATAAAGGAGCCTGAAATAATCGTATATCTCTGTAATGGTGCCGACAATGGAACGGGAACCGCGCACAGGGTTTCTCTGTTCAAGCGCGATCGCCGGACGGATATTGCGGATGGCATCGACCGCGGGCCTGTCCATCTTTTCAAGGAAAAGCCTGGCATACGTGGACAGCGACTCCAGGAACCTCCACTGCCCCTCCGCGAATATGGTGTCAAAGGCCAGGGATGATTTCCCCGATCCGGACACCCCGGTTACCGCGATGACTTTGTCGTGCGGCAGAACGAGAGAGACGTTTTTGAGGTTGTTCTGCTTCGCGCCCTCAATTATGAGCTCTTCAAAAGACATCGCTATATTTTAACTTAAATGGATGGCCGTGGTCTTCTCCTGAAGAACTTAAAAAATGACGCAGTTTGGCCAAACCTGCTTTTAACCAAGAAATCGGGCAAGCCGGCCAGAGAGTTTCTTAATATTTTTAATTTCGCATTCCCAAACCACGAGCACACGCCAGCCAAGCGCATGGAGTTTATTCATATTCTCTTTATCGCGCTGTTGATTTTTTGCCAATTTGGGTGCCCAATATTTAATCCGGGTTTTGGGAATATGCGAATCGATGCATCCGGGGTGCTGGTGCCAGAAACAACCCCTCACTTCGACGATGCGCTTAAGCCGGGGGAGTACAATGTCTGGTTTGCCAGGAAGGTCAGCGGCGTGCAAACGGAACCGGAAACCCATGCCGTGAATAAGCCGCCGCACAATTATTTCAGGCGAGGTATCACGGCTTCGTATCAGGCGCATATTTGCGGATCGCCGTTCAGGTGAGATGGTATCCATAAGCCACGATGCTCTCTAATACGTAAGACCTTACTTATTGATGTTTTTTGCCAGGGTTTCAGCCGTTTGCTTTGGAAATTTCCGGACCAGCCAGCGAAGCACTTCAACCTGATCAACCCCCGCCGCACGCCGCACTTGGATCAAAAGCTTCTGTAACGATGGCCGGTCCAGCGTCAGATTTCGTGCCCCTTCATTACAAACGGAACAGATGGCCCTTAGGTTGGACGGTTCGTCATTGCCGCCCATAGATTTATCTATTATGTGGCCGATATGGAGCCGGGTTTTCCGGGAAGGATCGTAGGGATGCGGCTCTCCGGCTACGGCGCCGCACATCTGGCAAGTGAAGCCATTACGGTCCAGTACATATGCCCTGGTCTCTTTTGAGATCCCGCGTTCAAAAGCCGCAACCGGCTTTGGGTCCAGCAATAAATATTGTCCGGGTTTCAAATCACTGCGATCATTATGAGTAAGTATCTGGTATCCCTCTTCGGTTCGAAGTTCCCTTACACGCCTTGCCCATTCGCTTATGTTTCCCGATGCTTTACGGAGTTCATTCGACTCCATTACTCGCCCTATATTTGCGAGGAAATACGCACGGAGTTTCGCACGGGCTCCCTTACTGCCTTCCAATGCCATGCTAACCCGCAACCCTGATAAGCCTGGGCCTGCTCAGGCAGGCTCTCAACTGTTCAGCGACCGCCCGCGCAAATGGCGGGGGGAAGGCATTTCCAACTTGGCGGTACATCTGGGTCTTTGTCCCGGCAAATTGCCAGGTATCCTGAAAACCCTGCAACCGGGCAACCATGCGGACAGTAAGCCGTGGAATGCCAGCAAAATCAGCGCTTGGGGCTTCATTAGCTATACCAAGCCCGTCTACACCTAGAACGGCCCACGCCTTCCGTGACCGCGTTGGCCCAAGATCGGGCCCACCATGCTTATGAGAGCCGCCAACAATTGTAGGGGCAATCTCATTAGCTTGTTTAGCCCATGTCTGAGCACCTTTCCAGCCGTTTGCCGCCATTAAATCAAGCAAGGTTTCCCCAACTGTCTTTGGAGGAATATCCGATGGTTGCGGCCATGAGAAATGCTCAGTTAAATTTTTCTGTACAGCAATA
Organism: Nitrospirota bacterium; assembly: GCA_021825785.1. The sequence continues at coordinate 3,568 of JAKAGP010000020.1, read as the reverse complement.
AAAACAACGCGTGGGCGCAATTGAGGAACACCAAAATCAGAGGCATTCATGAGTTTCCAGCCTGGTTCGTATCCGAGCTTTACAAGCTCTTTTTTGACATAACCCCTGTAATCTTCAAATACTGCACCCATTATGCCCCTTACATTTTCAATCATCACCGCGCGCGGACGTATTTGATCTACCAGCCGGATCATAGCCGGGAAGAGGTTTCTTTCGTCCTTCTTCCCAAGCTGCTTTCCTGCAACAGAAAACGGAGGGCACGGCAAACCACCCGAAATAATATCGACGCCTTTAAAGTGGGTTCCGTCAAAAGTATTCAGATCTTGCTCAATTACATTCCAACCGGGCCGGTTCAGACGAAGCGTAGCACACGCGTGTTTATCTATTTCTAGCAACCCGGCGTGCTCAAGCCCGGCCTGCTCAAGTCCGATTGCCTGGCCGCCTGCGCCGGCACATAACTCCAGCGTGGTGATTCCGTTGCATTTTTCACTATTGATAGTTCGTCCGGACAAGGCCGTATCCCAAGGATTTTCAGGGCCTTTGGACAACTCCCGAAACAGGAATGTGGTTGAAAAACTGCGCTTTTTCATATCAATATTTCCCGGCAATAATCATTTGCCCAATGTTCCAAGGGCGGGTTTGCACGGGGTAGCTAGATGTAATTAAACCTTTTTAGGAAATAAAAAGCAAGCGGCTTTCCCATGCCCAAAATTCAAAAAATCCATTTTAAAAAGCCCTCCGTTTCTGGTATAAAATCCGTATGGAGAAAAATTCAGAAAACAAAAATCTCAAAAAGGCCGCGCTGTTTCACGGGCATACCTGCCCCGGGCTTGCCATTGGCGTGCGGGTGGCTGAGCTTGCCCTGGGAGATATTTTCAGGGGCAGGGCGCAGGACGAGGAGATCGTTGCCATTGTGGAGAACGATTCCTGCGCGGTGGACGCAATACAGCTGCTTACCGGCTGCACCCTGGGGAAAGGCAACCTCATCCTCAAGGACTACGGGAAGCAGGTTTATACATTCGTAAAGAGGCCCTTTAAAGAAAGTCTTCCGGGTGAGGCTTTGAGGGTGTCCGTTGATTTCAGAGGCCCGGAGGAGAGCGCCAAGGGAAAAGAGATGTGGCGGAGGTTCTCCGAAGGGGACCGTTCGGAAGAGGTTTTAAAGGCCGTTCACGCCAGGAGATCGCAAAAAATAAAGGCAATAATAGGGGCGGCGGATGAAGAGCTTTTCACCATCAGGCGGTTAAAAATGAAACCGCCTTGCACGGCAAGGCTTGTGCCAAGCGTGCGCTGCGAAAAATGCGGAGAAAAAACGATGGAGACTAAAATGGGCCTATTTGGCGGGAAAAAACTCTGCCGCCCCTGTTTTGAAAAGGAGACATCTTGCAGAAACTGATAGAAAAAGCCAACACGCTTGTAGAGGCGCTGCCTTATATCAAGAATTTCAGCGGGAAAACCTTCGTCATAAAATACGGCGGGGCGGCCCAGATAGACGAAGCCCTTAAAAACGCCTTCGCGCAGGACATAGTCCTCCTTAATTTCATCGGCGTCCACCCGGTTGTGGTCCATGGCGGGGGCCCCAAGATATCGGCGATGATGAAAAAACTGGGCAAGGAACCCAAGTTCATAAATGGACAGAGGGTGACTGACCAGGAGACGATGGAGATAGTGGAGATGGTGCTTGGCGGGCTCATAAACAAGGAGATCGTCTCTTTGATAAACAGCCACGGCGGTAAAGCGATAGGGCTTACCGGCAAGGACGGCCCCCTGATAAGAGCGGTAAAAAAGGGTGGGAAAGGGAAAAAAACCTCAGGCCGTTCGGAAAAAGCAGTGGAGGCGGACCTGGGGCTTGTCGGGGATGTGACGGAAGTGAACAAAGACATCCTTTTAAACCTGCAGCGGGAGGACCTCATTACGGTCATCTCCCCCATCGGGGCCGGCCCCGGCGGCGAGGCCCTGAATATTAACGCGGATTCCGCTGCCTCCGCCGTTGCCTCCGCCCTTCAGGCTGAAAAACTGATACTGCTTACCGATGTGCCTGGAATAATGGAAACCGGGAAGACAATATCAACATTGAACGGCAAACGGGCACAGGAGCTGATAAAAAAGGGGATAGTTTCCGGCGGGATGATACCAAAGACGCAGGCCTGCCTGGAAGCACTCCGCGCAGGCGTCGGCAAGACCCATATCCTTGACGGCAGGGTCCCGCATTGTCTGCTTCTTGAGATATTCACAAATGAAGGGGTGGGGACGGAGATCATTCCATAATGGCCCATCCCGGGTTTTTGTTCTTGTTTTGATGCGGGGGGTTTTTATTTTTTAATTTATTTTATTTTAAACACGCTCAGGAATTCTGAAAAAGCCAAAACCTTTCTCCCTCATATTCCTGCCTGTCCCCGTATTTAAAGCCGTCAGGCGCGCCGTCCGCTATCGCTCTTGCGCCCCTGTTTCTAAGCACACCCGGCAGAAAATGCAGGACATCCGGGACCAGTTTTCTGAAATTAAGCAAGGCCGATGGCTCCTTTCTGCCCCCCAGGTAGGAATAATCAAAGGCGCCTCCGCAGACTCTGAAACACGCCAGTCCGTCACGGGATATTATGTCCAGGTAGCAATTGAAATCCTTGCGGGGCTGCATGGCCGCAGGGACGGCTTTTTTGGGCCTGAGCTTGCCGAAGGAGGGCATGCCCGTTGCGGCGGCAAGCGCTACGCTCGTTATTATCTTCACCGCGCTTGGACCTTCTTGAGGCTTTTCTTCCGCAGGCGCCCGCGCATCTTCTTCAAAAAAGCCACCGGCGCAGACAAGGGAAAACCGGTCCCACGGCACAAGTTTGTCCATTCCCCTTGCATAAGGGGTGTCCATCGTGCCGGCCTCCGGTATTATCAACCCCTCGCTGGAGGGCAACGCTTTTTTTATGACCTTAAGGGTGGGGAATGCCTTGATGCTGGAAGATTGCAGGACAACGGAGCCAAACCCGTTTGCGGCAAGTTGCCGGCTAAGCGCCTTGGCCTCATCAACGGAGCCGGTTTTATGCAGGACGCCCCACGCGCGCCTCAGACGAACCGCCGCATCCTGCACCGTAATGGAAAGCGCGCCGCTTAATATTTTGGCCAGCTCCAGCAACGGGAAACGGCCAGAGGGATCCGGCCTTGCGATAACGAAATATGTTTCTTTTTCTTTTCCCTTTTCCTCGATCAACGGAGAAACAACCTCAGGCCCCCTACTGCCCTATTTTGTCTATCCCCATATAGGGCCTCAGCGCCTCGGGGATGACGATGCTGCCGTCTTTTTGCTGGTAATTCTCAAGTATCGCCACCAGTGTACGACCGATGGCAAGCCCTGAGCCGTTCAGAGTGTGCACGAATTCCGTGCCTTTCTTTCCTGTTCTCCTGAACCTTATATCCGCCCGCCTTGCCTGGAAATCCTCGAAGTTGGAACACGAAGATATCTCCCGGTATTTACCCTGGCCCGGCAGCCAGACCTCCAGGTCATAGGTTTTTGCCGATGAGAAGCCCAGGTCCCCGGTGCAAAGCGCCATCACCCTGTATGGGAACTCCAGCCCGCGAAGGATGT
>JAKAGP010000472.1 GCA_021825785.1 Nitrospirota bacterium | reverse complement strand
CGTTCGCGATAATTTCCATCTGGGTCAGATCCCGGACGCTTACGCTGGTCTCGGCGTACCTGGCCATCATGATGACGGCTTTTACCGGTCTTTTCCTGAAGCAGGACGGGCTTATCTCCGGCATGCTGGCCATGAATTTCCTGGTATTCGCCATAGGGACGTACCTCTACACCCGGCAGACCATGAAACCGCTCACCGAAACGGAATCCACTAGCTTCCTGCCGCTGCTCCTGTTCTTTTACGCTATGGAATATTTTTTCATCGACCGCCTGCAGCCGGGCCTGGCGCCCTGGCTTTCGCTGGCTTTCGCCGGTATACTGCTCGGCTTGTACCTGTCGGCAAAAAAAGTGTTCCCCGAGGCGAACCTGGGCAGCCAGTCCATGGTCTACGCGTTCGTGGCGGTAGTGTGCTTCCATTCTTTCTACCTGGAACTGCTGCCTGCCTCGGCGAAACCGTGGCTGTTCGTGGCTATAGCGCTTGTCATCGCGTTCACCCCGGTCACGCTCGCAGGCTCGCAAAAAGACGGCCCGCTGCGTATCCCCGCCCTTGCGGTGCTGGCGGTCATGCTCCTTGAATACATGGGCATGGTTTCGCACCTTCTGTCCGGCTACGACCAGGCCTGGCTGGCGGTTTCCCTGGCCTCGCTCGTAAGCCTGTGGGCGCTCATATATTCGCGCGGCGAAGGGTTCGCCGGGAAGAACGGGCACGGGCCGCTGCTGGGCGCGGCGCACCTGCTGGCCGTCTCCGGCCTGTACAGGCTGACCACGGATACCGGCTCGCTAGCCGTTTCCGCTTCCTGGCTTTTTTACGCCGTCTGCGTGATAGCTTTCGCTTTCGACAGGAAAGACGAGGTAATGGCAAAATCCGCCATGCTGGTGCTGGGCTTCGCGGCCGGCAAGGCCCTGCTTTACGACGCGGCTTCCGCGCCCACCACGGTGCGCATCCTGTGCCTGCTGCTGACCGGGGCGGCGCTTTACGGGTCAGGTTTCCTCATCCGTAAAATTTCCGGCTGGAAAAATGAGGGGAAGGGGCGGGAGGAGCCCATAGGGGCTAAATCCTGAGAGAGCGCGCACAGGCGATGCGGCCTGAATTAAAGCCGCCGTTCCCCGGGCCAAAGACGAAGAGAGAATTGAACGGCGTATATCTTATCCCGGTGGTGATGTGCCTCAACCCCGGCGGCTGCGCCGGCTCGAAGCTTGAAATTGTCTGCTAGTTTTTCCTTATGATCTCCCAAATGATGCTAAGAGCTTTATTACTGTGCTCCGGCGCTTTATGCCCGCTGCTGCTTTACGAGTACGTCCATCATAAATATTATAAGACCAAACAGGTGCCTCTTCCTTTGGGCTTCCTCCTGCTGCTCTGTCTTCTGGCGTTCAGGGTAGGTTCCGCGTACGCGGGGGCTTTTACCGCTTTAATCCTGTTCCCGGCGGGCGACCGCGCCGCCGGCAGGGCCATAGCGCTGATCGGCCTGCTGGCCGGTCTCTGGTCCGCCGCCGTCCTGCTGCAGCTGGCGCAGAACGCCGTGCGCCGCGCGCTGGGAGAGCCGACCCTTCCCATTTCCTTGATAAGGCTCTCCGGGAAAAGCCGGGGGCATCGTATTTAATTGCGGTAAAGCCGGCGTCCCGCCTTTAAATCATCCGGTCCGGCATGGAAGTAAAGCGGATTCAAAGTCGTCAGTGTTTTTCCAGATAATAGGAAAGCAGGGAAACGGCCACGGAGACGGCGATGTAGGAGTACTCCGCCTTCTCCTTCTTCTCGGCGTCCCCGCGGGACCCGGTAATGTCCAGGACCGCGCGGCGTATGAGGAAAGTATAAAGGATGTAATACAGGAACGGGACTACGTTCACCGAAAGGGGGTAGTCCCCTATCTTTTTCCCGAAAAGGGACAGCAGCCAGCCCACCTGGGTATAGATGCCCAGCAGGCCCAGCCCCGCGTTAATGAACATCCATTTGACCTCGTCGAGACCGAAGATGGTTATGTAGAAGATGGTGTAGATCAGGATAGCGAAGCCGCCGTGCAGGTAAAGGAACAGCAGTTCGGGGCGCTTTGCCGCGTAGGCCATGAAAAAGCCGGAAGCGCCGAACATCAGCATGTGCAGCATGAAGAACGGGTAAATAGCGTACCAGGGGATCTCGGCGCCCGCGGCGTAAGGTTTCCGGTTTATGGTAATGCTTCCGTGAAGTTTCATTTTATGGGCCGTCCCGGGGAATACTGACGGAAAGTTTACCATTTCACGCTTAAAAAGACAGCAGGCCCTCTGTTATCCGTCCCGGAGACGCGCGCGGCGGGCAATAAAAAACCGCCGCCCTTTTCAGGACGGCGGTTCTAAAACCGTTAAAGGATTTTAGATCACCACTTGTTGCCGCCGCCGTAGCCGCCGCGATCGCCGCCGCCGCGTCCGCCGCGGTCACCGCCGCGTCCGCCGCCGCCGGTGCGGGCTTCCATCGGGCGGGCTTCGTTAATGGTCAGCTTGCGGCCGCCGAAATCGGAGCCGTTAAGTTTTTCCATCGCCGTCGCGGCTTCCGCGTCGTTCGGCATCTCGATGAAGCCGAAACCGCGGGACTGGCCGGACTCTCTGTCGGTGATCAGCTTGGCGCTGGTAACCTGGCCGTACGTCGCGAAAAGGGTGTTCATTTCCGCTTCGGTTGTGCTGAAGGGCAGACCGCC
>JAKAGP010000471.1 GCA_021825785.1 Nitrospirota bacterium | reverse complement strand
GCCACTGCGCGGATACCTTCGAGAACGCATGAATGGCGGGACGAAGGAACCATGAAGTGAGAGTGAGGAGGGCAGCCACAAAAAGCCAGATGAGCATATCGACGAGCAAGGCAACGAAGCGGCTGCCGATGCCCGCTACCTGCATCTCGATGGGCACCAATTCGGGTGTTTCGATGCTAAGCTGATCTGGGCTCGTTCTCATTCGTGCTTCCATGGCGCATGTGCTTTCCAACAGCTGGATCCGAAAGCGGCGGCCGCACGGGGAGCGGCTGGCGAGACTTCTGGCGCAGGTAGACCGGGACGGGCTCAACAGAATGAGCCGATCGGAACTCGAAGAGCTTGCGCTGCTCTACCGGCGTGGGCGCGGTCTTTCTGATCTGTATGTTCTGGCGCACGGTTATCCGGTCCGTGAAATGCCAGTAGGAGGAGACGAACCCTCCTATGGTGCAGGCCAATATTACGCCGCTCAGGAAGTATTCCTCCCTGTCCTTGCGTATCCAGAACCTTCGTCCGCTCACTTGGTTTCCTTTAGGGGCAGATCTTTGCGCGGCCCGGCGGCCTATAGCCGCCCGTCAAACGAATTCGCGGAACACGGCGTTGGATACGTAAAGACGGTCTTCCTTTATCTTTATCCGGTTCCCGCTTCTTTCAAGGAGGCCGGCTTTCGTCAGCCTGGCGGTCTCCGCTTCAAATTCTATAAATATATCGTCAGGCAGTTCAATTCCGCCCGTTTTGCGCAGGCCCAGCATTATTTTTTCCGCGTGCTTCCTGCGGCCCGTGAGGGTCTCCCTGTACTGCAGCGGTACCGCTTCCCCGGCAAGGAGGGCCCGTATATAGGCCGCCGTGCCGGGGGTGTTGGCCCTGCGTTCGCCGGCCAGGTAGGAGGCGGCCGAGGGGCCGAGGCCCAGGTATTCTCCCTGCTCCCAGTAATTAAGGTTGTGGGCCGATTCCCTGCCGGGCCGCGCGAAATTGGAGAGCTCATAGCGGGAGTAGCCCGCCAGTTTAAGCGCGGCCGCCCCGGCCTCGTACATATCGGCCGCGGCTTCCGGTTCCTCCTCCACCCCGGCCGCCGAGAAGGGCGTTCCTTCGTGAACCTCGAGCGCGTAGAACGAAACGTGTTCAGGCCCGAGTTTAAGCAGCCATTCCAGGGAATCGGCGAAATCTTTCCGCGTCTGCGAGGGCAGGCCGCACATCAGGTCCGCGTTGATGTTGCCGAAGCCGGCCGCGCGCAGCAGGCCGAAGGCTTTAAGGAAATCCCCGGACAGGGCTATGCGCCCGAGGCGCTTCAGGAGGGCGTCCTGCGCGGCCTGCAGGCCCATGCTTACGCGGCTTATCCCGGCCTCCTTAAGAAGCGCCGCTTTCCCCGCGTCAAGGCTTTCCGGGTTGGCCTCGAAAGTGGACTCGGCCAGGAGCCGGACCTCGCCCGTTAAACCGGTGATCACGCTGAAAAGTTCTTTAAGCTGCGGGGTGGAAAGCAGGCTGGGGGTCCCGCCGCCGATATACAGCGTCCGGAACGTGCCCGCTAAAGCCGGATATGAAGCCGCTTCAAGGGCCAGCGCTTTAAGGAAAACATCCATGTCCCCGGGCGTGCCGGGCGCGGAGGCGAAGTCGCAGTAGCCGCACTTGGCCCGGCAGAACGGGATATGGATGTAAAGCCCTCTCATTCATAGATTATAGCGGATAGCGTATGGACTTTGATAAATAAAAAACGGGAGCGGTTATGGCCGCTCCCGTTCTCTGTACGCCGGTTCCGGTTATTTGGCGTCGTTCTTCTTCATGAACATGTTCAGGAAGTCTATGGGCACCGGGAAGATAGTGGTGGAGTTGTTGTCCGTGGCTATCTCGGTGAGGGTCTGCAGGTAGCGCAGCTGGATGGCGGCGGGGTTCACGGCCATGATGGCGGCGGCGTCGGACAGCTTCTGCGCGGCCTGGAATTCGCCCTCGGCGTGGATGACCTTGGCGCGGCGCTCGCGCTCGGCCTCGGCCTGCTTGGCGATGGCGCGCTGCATTTCCTGCGGCAGGTCCACGTTCTTCACTTCCACGCTGGAGATCTTGATGCCCCAGGGCTCGGTGTGCAGGTCCAGGATCTCCTGGAGGTTCTTGTTGATCTTGTCGCGCTGGGCGAGCAGGTCGTCCAGTTCCTGCTGGCCGAGCACGCTCCTGAGCGTGGTCTGGGCGAGCTGGCTGGTCGCGTACATGAAGTTCTCCACGTTCAGCACGGCGGCCTGGGGGTCCACCACCCTGAAGTAAATGACGGCGTTGACCTTCACCGAGATGTTGTCGCGGGTGATCACGTCCTGCGGGGGGACGTCCAGCACCACCACGCGGGTGCTCATGCGGAACATCTGCTGGATGCCGGGGATAAGGAAGATCAGGCCCGGGCCTTTCACGCCGGTGAAGCGCCCGAACGTCAGCGTTACGCCGCGTTCGTATTCATTAAGCACTTTTATGCTGGCGAAAAGCAGGACTACGGCGATTATTATTAAAGGAGCTAAACCCATTTTAAACCTCCGGATTTTCCGCGTTTGTACTTCTTTTGAAAGTCTACAAAATAAAACGGGAAAAAGCCAATAACGCGCCGCCCGCGCACAGCATTTTCTAATCCAAGGATGAGCCTGAAATCACTCGTCGTGATTCCGTCGTGAATTTGTAGCCGGTCCTCCTTTTTGA
>JAKAGP010000470.1 GCA_021825785.1 Nitrospirota bacterium | reverse complement strand
CGAGCATACGGCTACCGGGACAAGGAGTACATGAAGCTCAAGGTCATCCAGGCCTGTACGCCGTGGATGGCTCAATTCCAGCCCTGGACGGCTGCCCACAGTTCAGTGCCATGAGCCGTCATTTTAATGTATGCGGCCTCATCCTCCGTCGAGACGGTTTTATCCACCCAGGGAAGAAAAACCCTCAGCCGGGCCCTGTCCTGGTCTACATAGCGGTACATTGTTTCGGCCAGCTCTGGAACATGCTTTCTCAGTTCCAGCCGTGCAGAGGCGATAAGTTCGGGAAACTTTTTTTGTTTCATAATTCCGTCACGAGGAAAATGAAGAACAGCGGCAAATAATGCCTGCCTAACCCCGTATACTTATAGTTTATAAAAAAAGTGCCCTGCGTATAAGCAGGGCGATCCTTCGGGGGAATATAGGTGCTGAGGAAATTTAATTCTGCGGCGGCGGCCGCCTCGGGGAAAATCGGGAAACCTGAAATTTGGGGTGGCTGAGGGGACTTGAACCCCCGACCTCTCGGGCCACAGCCGAGCGCTCTAACCACTGAGCTACAACCACCGTGTAATACATTTTAGTTTTTTATGACGGGGAAAACAAATGTATAATTGCCGGGGAAGGTGATTTATGACAAGAAAACCGGCTGTGGCGGGTAAGTTTTACGAGGCGCGGCCCGAGAAGCTGCGCGCGGAGGTGAAGGGCTTTCTGCAGCCCGGAATCCTTCCGGCAGGGCGCGCGGCGGGCTTCCTGTCCCCCCATGCGGGTTATACTTACTCCGGCGCGGCGGCGGGGGCGGCCTTCGCGCCTTTTAAAGATTCAGACTTCGATACTTTGGTCATAATGGCCACCGGGCATACGATGGGCCTGGCAAAAGGCGCATTGCTTGCCGAAGGTTATTTTGAAACCCCGCTCGGCCTGGTGGAAATAGATTCCGCCTTCTGCGCCGAGCTCCTCAAAGAAAAAAAACTATTCGAGAACCTGCCGCGCGCGCATGAAAGCGAGCACGCGGTAGAGGTGCAGCTGCCTTTCCTGCAGGTGCTGAAAGGGAGTTCGGTTAAGATAGTCCCCCTTCTTTTTAACTCGACCGATGCCGCCCTGCTTGAAGAGGCAGGGCGCGCGGTGGGCCGCGCTATGAAAGGCCGCAAAGCGCTGTTCTGCGTTTCTTCCGACCTGTCGCATTACCCGCCCGGCGATGTGGCGGAAAAGTCGGACCGTTCCGTCCTCTTGGCCCTGCGCCAGGCCATGCGCAACTCAAGTCCCGCTTATTTCGACCTGGCTAACTGCCTGCTTCTTTCAAAGTCCTCCGCGGAACTGGATACTACCGCCTGCGGCCAGGCCGCAATGACGGCGGGCGCCGCCGCCGCGCTTGAACTTGGGTGCAATGATTTCGAACTGGCTCTTTATACTCATTCAGGGAAGGTCTCGGGCGACGACAGCGCGGTGGTAGGCTATGGGGCGGGCTATTTCACCGAAGTCTCGCCTAAGCCCGCCGGCGCCATGTACCTGAGTCCCGCTATGAAGGAAGAACTGCTGGCCCTGGCGCGCAAAAGCATAAGCGCCGGCCTTAAAACCGGCAAGGCCACTGAGCAGCCGTTAAGCCAAAGGCCGGAATTTAACCAGCCGGCGGCCATCTTCGTTACGCTGACGCTGAACGGGGAGCTGCGCGGCTGCATTGGCAGCCTTGAACCGCGCTATACGCTCTCCGATATGGTCGCCTCCTACGCCTGCTCCGCGGCTTTTGAGGATCCCAGGTTCGACCGCGTTACCGAGGCTGAACTTAAGAAGATAAAGATAGAGATCTCCGTGCTCTCCCCGCTGGAGCGGGTGAAAAGCGCCGAGGCCGTAAAGCAGAACCTGCACGGGGTTTATGTGAAAAGCGGCCGGCGTTCCGGAACCTACCTGCCGCAGGTGTGGGAGCATTTCAAAAAGAAAGAAGATTTTCTCTCCTCGCTCTGCGCCGAAAAAGCCGGCCTTTCGCCCGGCGCCTGGAAGGACGCCGCCACCGAAATTTACGCGTATACGGTAACCCCGTTCACCGAAAAATAGCCGGCATTTTGGTATAATTAATATAGCGGACTTGATCCCCAAAGGACAGGTACCCACGGTATGAAAAGATCCTACGGCATTGCCGGCAACGGCCGCGCGTCCAACCACCTGCAGGCCTATTTCAGGCTTCTTAAAGTCCCTTATAAACTCTGGCACAGGCGTTCGGGGCGCAAGCCAGGGGCTGTCCTTGGCGGCTGTTCAACGGTCTTTGTGCTGCTTAAAGACGGCGCTATAGCGCCTTTCATTGCCGCCAACCCTTTCCTGAAAAGCAAAACACTTATACATTTTTCCGGCAGCCTGGAGATAGACGGCGCCTTAATGCTGCACCCTTTCATGCCGCTTTGCGGCCGGGCCCTGTCCCTTGCCGAATACCGCCGCCTGCCGTTCGCGCTGGCCCCCGGCGTTTCCCTGAAAAAGCTGGTTCCGGAATTTTCCAACCCGGTTTTCAGGGTGAAGAGCGGCGAAAAAAAACTTTACCACGCTTTGTGCGCCCTGGGGGCCAATCTGCCGGTACTGCTGTGGCAGAAAACAATGAAGGACCTGAATAAGAAGTTCGGCATTCCGCGGGAACAGATACGAAACTACTTCCAGGCTTCGCTGGATAATTTTAAAGAGGACCCGGCC
>JAKAGP010000469.1 GCA_021825785.1 Nitrospirota bacterium | reverse complement strand
AAGACATCCCCCAGTTCCTCGTACTTCACCTTGGCGAGCGGCGGGTACATCATAAGTATTAGCCCGATGGCAATCGGGATATTGGTCGTGCCCACGCTGAATTTATTTATCAGCGCCGGCATCGATGGCAAGAAATACCCCAGCCCCACGCCAACCGCCATGGCAAGGAATATCCACAGGGTCAAAAACCTGTCCAGGAAAGATAATCTTTTAGCGACCGCCATTTTGAAGCTCCTTTATCAGGTTTTCAATCCTGGCCCTTATCTCGTCCCTTGCCTTTCTGAACTCGTCCATTACCTCTTCCTCAGCCCCTGCGGCCTTTACCGGGTCTTCTATGGGCCAGTGTTCCCTTTTTACCTGCGGCGGGGTCATGGGGCATGTCTGCTCGGCGTTGCCGCAGAGCGTTATCACCATGTCCATATTCATAAGAAGGTCATGGTCAATGCCCTTCGATTCCTGACGGGAGATGTCGATGCCCGCCTCCTTCATGACTGCTATCGCCTTCGGGTGGACATGACCCGCGGGGTTCACGCCCGCGCTGTGCGCCTCCACAACCGCCTTGCCAAGCTCTCTTGCGAACCCTTCGGCCAACTGGCTGCGAGCTGTGTTGCCCGTGCACAAAAACATTATCTTTTTCATTCTATCTCCCGCAGCACTGCGCCTTTTTTGCTGTTTTCGTTTCGGCCTTTGCTCCGGCTTTTTGTCCCAAAAAATCTTCCAGCCGCCCCCTGTCTTTCGCAACTGCATCCGCCGGTATCCTCTCTATGGCGGAGTAAAGGAGCATCCTCCTGAACATGTCCGATTCGTTCAGGCTGTAGTGCGTCCATTTGCTCTCTTTCCTGTCCCGGATAAGACCGGCCTCTTTGAGTATGGCCAGGTGGAAGGAGATTTTGGGCTGCACCATATCGAGCGCGGCCACCAGGTCGCAGACGCAAAGCTCCCCATGCTCCAGGAGCTTTATAATCCTGAGCCTCGTCTCATCCGAAAAAGCCTTGAAAATATTCAGCAGTTCTTCCATTTTTTTATCTTTCCTCCGGTTTAGCCCTTTACAGGCATCGGCGGAACCGGCACGTTCGATCCGTGGCAACTGGTACAGTTCTGCTGCGCCGTAATTCCAACGCTTGGCACAGCCCTCCACGTGGCTTTTGGTCTATACGTTCCGTCTTTCCAGGCATTCAGTTCTTTTACAAGGTTATAAGCCACACTTGCCGCGACACGCGCGCAACGGTCTTTCCTTTCAGGGCTTTCAATAGCGTATCCTGACGCCTTCATCCATCTGCCCACCGAAACATGGCAAAGGGGTGAATCGCTCACTGTCTGGACGATCTTCGTCTTCACTCTGGGATTTTTGGGAATATAAGTGGGGAGAGCTGTTTCAGAATACCACTGAAGCGTGTCGGCTCCAATTGCGGCGCCATCTGCACATTCGGGCCCCGCGATACGGGGACCAATAGTCAGGTTGCTTACGATATTCGCACCCGCGTTTGAACCGCAGATGGTCCCCCATCCGACCATCCCGCCCTCTAGAAAGACGAATGCATCAACCGGGAATGACTTGTAAGGTTCACCCACCTTTTCCCTGAGTTGGCTGAATACGCTGCTGATGACCGCGGCCCCGCAGAACACCCGATACCACTCGTTATAGGCAAGCTCGGCAGTTTTTTCAGGGTCGAGCTTTACATACGGCCACGGCCATTTTTCGGTCGGTCCGTTCTTCGCATCGGCCTTCGATAAAAAGGCGAGCCCGCCCGATGCGGCGGCGGCCGCCGCGGATGCCCCCACGGCCAGTTTCCCGGCGTTTTTTAAGAGCCCTCTGCGCGAAATCCCTTCCATGAGAATCCCATTCTCTCTCATCGGGTCCTCCTTCCAGTGTTGCGGTTGTTTGATTTCTATGGCCCCCAAACGAACGAAAAATTTTGTTCATCTCAAAAATCAACTTTATGAAGTCTCCTCCATTTTTATCTGACCTCCGGTTTTACGGCAGGCGCCCGCAGGGGCAAAATGCCCGCCACCTTTGCCTTCAGCCCGTCAAAGAGGCTGTAGAGTATAGGGACGTAAACCAGCGTCAGGAACGTGGATACCATCAACCCCCCGATTGCCACAATCGCAAGCGGCGAGAGCCTCTCAAGCCCTATCGCCCATTCAAGGGCGATGGGTATCATCCCCACGCTTGTGCCAACAGCGGTCATCAGGATGGGCCTTGTCCTTATCCTGACGCTGCCGGTTATCGCATCCGTGAGGCTTTCACCTTTTGCCCTTGCCTCCTCAATAAAGTCTATAAGCAGGATGGAGTTTTTTACCACTATGCCCGCCAGAAGTATCATCCCCATCATCGAAGGCATGCACTGGTGCTTGCCGGTGGCAAGCATCGACCAGAGGGCGCCTATCAGGGCAAGGGGGATGGCCGACATTATCGTGAGCGGATGGATCCACGACTTGAAGGCCGGCACCAGCGAGAAGTAAAGAAGTACCAGGCCGATAGCAAGGGCGGCCATGAGCCTCCCGAAGGACTCCTTCATCTGCTTCATATCTCCCTCCTGGGAGATGGTATATCCAGGCGGAAGTTTAATACCTTTAAGCGCCTTTGCGATACCCTCCTGGATGTGCGATACCGCCGCGGTGCTCCTGTACCCGTAGATGTCCAGGGTGGGCTGCAGGTACTGCCTGGTTATGG
>JAKAGP010000468.1 GCA_021825785.1 Nitrospirota bacterium | reverse complement strand
GAATCCCAGGCAAGCCACGGGTTGCCGGTTTCCCTGATGAAACCCTTTATTGCCACGGAGTTCATGCCGCAATAAAGGATGGAGGTAAGGATGCCGGGCATCGAAATATAGGAGCCGCTTCTTACCGAAAGGAAAAGCGGGTTTTCCTCCCCGCCAAAGATCTTCCCCGTTTTGTCCTCTATTTTACGGACCGCCTTTTTAAGCGCCTCGGTGAAAGCTTCGCTTTCCGTATAGCCCATATAATCTTCCGTGTGCCTGGAAGAAAATACAGCCCCCGGCGGCACGTCAAACCCCCCGTTTTTAAGATAAACGAGATTTTTGGCCTTGCCGCCAAGAAACGGGGAAAGCCTCATCGCGTCGTCATCTCCAAGCCCGTCCAACTCAAAGAAATCCGGCGCTTCCTCAGGCACATTGAGATTGAAGGCAGAATCTCCCTCGCTCTCAAGATGCGACGACAACCTGCCCGCCAGGGCGTCTATAAGCCTGTCGGTCTCGGTAAAGCCCGGAAGGCCCGCCATCATGTCCCTGATGATGATATCCGCCGCCTTGTCCACGAAATTCACATCATCGGGGTCCAGGTTTGCAAGATAATCGGGTAGATCATCCTGAGGGAAAGCCTTAATGACATTGCCCAGCGGGGCAAGGAAATCCCTGCCGAAGGATTCCACCGCCCATTTCAACTCCTTCTGCCACATCCGGAGCATATCCAGGGTCTGACTGACAAAAAGTCTGTTTGTCCTGAATATCCCTGAAAGCTCTTCGATCTGGAAATTCCGGATGCCTTGAAGCGCGAGGACGCTGTTTATCTGCCCAAGAGCAGCTGTCCAGCAGGCGATCTCTTCCGGCCCTTCCCTCTTTTCGCTGCCCTTCCGTGCTTTTTGTCTTTTCCCGCCCGAAGAAACTTCCGTGACGGCCGCCTCCATCAACACTCGCGCCCTTTCCCCTATCCTTAAAAAATCCCCCAGGGCATCGAATTTCTGCTCATGATACGTGCCAAGCACCGAAGGGATGCCAAAAGCTATATGCCTTTTGAAATACAGGTTCTCTGTTGCTTCTGTCTTTGCCGGCGAGAGAACCGTTTCTTTAAGCGCCCTCATTTTTTGCAGGCATTCCCCTATCGCGGAATACAGACCCTGCCCTTCAACGGAAGGACCCCCTCCGAAAGGGCCGCTATAAGGCAGGGAATATTTTTTCACTATCTCCTGGTATATCCGGCAAAGCAAAAAGACCTTTGAGCGTATCTCTTCGGGGGCTTTTATCTTTTCTATCTCCCCTTTCAGAAGCTCCTCGTGGATCTCAAGGAGTTTGCCAAACAGGATCTTTTTATTCTTGTCTCCGTCTTCCCTTGCCCCATCAAGAACACCCAGTGCCTCAAAAAAAGGTCTTATCGCCAGGTGATAGACCTGGAGCAGAGCCTTATTGAAATTCCGGAAGACGCCAGCGGGCACAAGCGACTCAAGAAGGCCCGGGTCGTTGTCTGCCCATGCCTTTATGATCCCTTCCGTCAGGCGTATATTAAGATTGCTTGCGTTAACGTGGACCTGTTTTCTCAAAAAATAGAGCACCGAGTCATTCCCCCAGGAGTCCACCTGGGTTGTATAGTCCCTTATCCGGCTTGCCGCCCCTATCTCGCTGAAATAAACAGGGAGCTTTTTTAAAAGCATATAGTTAAGCAGGAATTTTTTTCCCCCGCGCATGGCCGAAGAATTGAGGTAGCCGGAGACGCGCCGCTGGAAAAGCCTGTCGTCGGGGATGAAAACCCCGCTTAAATGGAGATTGCAAATTAGGTGCGCCTTTACGTCCTCCAGGCCTTCGCCCGAAACGGAAAGGACGTCCAGAAAACGCGAAAGGATATCCAGATGGAGAGGATTTGCAATTTCCGCCCAGGTATCCTGGGAATAGCCGCGTATCCCCGGTGACGGCACCAGTATCCCCTTTAAAAGTTCGCGGTAAAGAGAGACAAGCCCGTTATCGCCGGAGCCCAGGATGAGGGCGGCAATATCCTTGTTGAGGACCATTTCATTTTCAAAGCCTCTTTCCTTGCCGGATTTCCCCGCCCTTATAAGAAGGTCCGCGCATAGGCCGGCCCGGCCCGCCGCTATGAGCCTTTGCATGAATTCGGCCGCGCCTGATATGAGGTCTTTGTTGACTTTACCCCCGTCTGCGGCCTTCGCCTGGAAATCCAGGAGTTCAAACAATGCCTCCGTGAACGCGGGGGCGCTTTCCACGGAAAGATGTCTCCTGGTTATATCAAAAAAACTCCTTATAAGCTCCCCACCGTCAAGGAATAATTCGAGATCCGCCTTCGCCCCGTCCATTTTCAGCAGGGATTCTTCAACCCGGCCTTTCTCAGCCAGGCCGCGGGCTTCTTCCATCAAGGCGAGGAAGCCATCACGCCCTCTGCTGCCCCGCTTTTCAATTACCCCGAAAGCCCCGGGCGGAATGAATCCTTTTATGTCCTCCAGGGCGTTTTCAGAAAAGACCGGGGCATCTTCAACCCTGCGGCGCAGGGAGGAAAGAAGCGCTGAAAAAGCGGGCCTGATGTCCGCTTCCGGCACCTTTTCATTTATCATGGAGAATACCTTTACAGCCTGCCCCGCCCTGCCGGAAAGGTCCGTGCGGGCCTCTCCCAGAGCCAAGGCGTTCAACCATTGAAGCGCAGGATTGCGCAGCTTGT
>JAKAGP010000467.1 GCA_021825785.1 Nitrospirota bacterium | reverse complement strand
ATGAGATTTCTTTTATGATCTCTTTTCCCCGAAAAACTTCTCACCGACCATCACCTTATTCTGGTCGATTTTCTGTCTTGACAATGGGGAGCACTTCAGGAGGCCGTCATAAACGCCACCATCCATAAAGACTATGGATCTTACACTCCAATCCAGATTAGCGTCTACGATGATCGCCTCATGATCTGGAACCCAGGACACCTTCCTCAGGGATGGAGCATCGACAGCCTACTTCAGAAACATTCCTCACACCCTATCAATCCTGAGATTGCCAATGCTTTCTTCCGGGCAGGGATGATCGAGTCTTGGGGACTAGGGACCGAACGGATCGTAGATTACTGCCGACAGAATCATTCTCCAACACCCTCCTTCCGAATTGATCCGACGAGCCTTTGGGTAGAATTTCCCTATCCTTCAATCCATCGACCCAACCAAAAAACTATCCAGAAGACTACTCAGAAAACTATTCAGATGACTGGGGAAAACACTCAAGCAAAGCTTCTCGCCTTAATCGGAACCGATCCATTTATTTCTCTTCAGGAACTATCTAACAAGATCGGCTTATCTCGGGCAGGAATCGCATGGCAAATCAAAAAGCTCAAAAAAGAACAGCGCCTTAAGAGAATTGGCCCGGACAAAGGAGGATCCTGGAAGATCCTCAAATAATCCATATCCCTCTTCTGTTATCAAGAGAAGATCAGGAATAAATGATGACAGAAAAGGACGAGACGGCCCGCGTATTAATTGATGAATCTTTCTTGGACCTGACCCTGTTTTAGGGGATATCCTGAAGACATGAGTTTGACTTCCCGGTAATAAACGCTATAATCAACATATTTTCGTTTATTAAACGAGTTATTCATGGAGGAACCATGCTTCATCGAGTGGCTTTTTCAAACTTCCAGTCTTTTCGGCACCGAACAGAAGTCGACCTGACGCTCACCAAAAAGGTGGTCCTCACCAACTGGATGGCGGAAGTGCCAACAGGGGAGAGAGTCTCCAAAATCATGGCCGCCATAGGCCCAAATGGCAGCGGAAAAACGGCTCTGCTTAAACCTTTGGCCTTCCTGGGCTGGTTTATTAGCCAATCGTTCCAGATCCCACCGGAATCAGCCATCCCATTAACGCCACATGCGGCGGCACCAAACGAGCCTTCCGAATTCGAATGCACCTTGGATTTTGATGGGAAGCTTTGGCGCTATGAGCTTTCCTGCACACCCCAGCGGGTTCTCCATGAGGCCCTTTATCTGAAGCGTGAGCGTTTCGGCTATGTATTTATCCGCGACTGGGAGGAGGAAGCCAATCTCTATACCGTGAAGCAAAAGGATTTCGCTCTCCCCGACAAGGAAGCGCGTAAGGTGCGGCAAAATGTATCTTTGATCTCTTGGGCCGCCCAATTCGGTGAACCACTGGCGATGAGGATGGTCTCTCCTTATGTCATTACGAATATCAACGTTCTGGGCCGTATCCCTTTGGGCGATGGAGCCGTCATGTCCGCCGCAGAGCATTTTTCGCATCGTCCAAACCAGCAACAACTGATGAAAAATTTGTTACTGGCCTGGGATCTGGGACTAACCAATGTCGAATTGAACGTCTTTCCTGTTCCCAATCCGGAGGACCCTGACAAACCCGGACACAACGTGTGGATTCCTTTCGGGTTGCACAAAGATCAGGGCTTTGAATTCAGCCTGCCATTTGCCATGGAATCTAGTGGCACACAAGGGGCCTTTGTGTTGTTGTCTCGTCTTTTGGAAACATTAGAGATCGGGGGTCTTGCAGTCATTGATGAATTCGAGAACGACCTTCACCCACATATGCTCGAACCTATCCTCAACTTGTTTGCCAATCCGAAGACCAACCCCCACAATGCGCAACTCCTATTTAGCTGTCATGCGGCCGAGGTACTGAATCTATTGCACAAATCCCAAGTCATGTTGGTGCAAAAGGATCCTCATTGCGAGAGTTCGGCAATCCGCATGGATCAAGTGGAGGGGATCCGAAGTGATGATAACTACTACGCCAAATACATGGCCGGTGCCTATGGCGCGGTGCCGCAATTTTGACCGGGAAACCCATGGGTTGGAAAGCGCAACGCACACTATTGCTTGTGGGGGAAGGTGCCGATGAGTGGGCGTTTCTGACCCATGTGAAGGGCCTGTTTATCTCGCGTGGATGTGGTTTATCGCTCAAGATCAAAAACGCACAGGGTAAAGGAGCCAAGCATGTCGTCGAATGGACCGTCCGACAAAAGGCCATTGCCGCTTATGACACAGTGGCCGTTCTTGTAGACACCGATACGGATTGGTCGGATTCGGTTTCTAGATTGGCCGCCAAAAAGAAGATTCATCTTCTTTTGTCAGAACCCTGTTTTGAGGCCCTTATGATGCGCATCTTGAAGGAAGACCCCACCGGCGATGCATCAACTCTCAAAAAGCGGTTCGCCCCGTTTGTGAAGGATGATGCAACCCAAAGTGAGAACTACATGAGATATTTCGGCAAGGATCGGCTTCTTGAAAGCCGATCCTATGTGCCAACAATCGATATGCTCCTATCTCTGATATAGACATGGCCGATGTCAAGCCCCTTGAGCAAAAGAATCATGCTGTTTCGTTGGATACAACGAAACACACCGTCAGTACTGGTTTTCCGCATGTTCCCTTTTTCTCGGATTCCTGAAAA
>JAKAGP010000466.1 GCA_021825785.1 Nitrospirota bacterium | reverse complement strand
AGGTCGCCAGTATCTTTTTTCTGTCTATGGCGTAGTTTACAGCCTGCCTCATGCGCCTGTCGTTAAACGGAGGCCTGGAGCAGTTGAGCCCAAGGTAGTACGTATCTGTCCCATCCGCCATGGAAATATACCTGCTCCATTTTGAATCTGTCCTGAAACGGCTGTAATCCGCATCCGGAATGTTTATCACATCCAGGTTGCCAAGCTTGAATTCGACCACCTGGGTCAGCTCCTCCGGGATGATCCTGTAGACAATGCCTTTTACCTTGGGCCTTCCCCCGAAGTAATCATCCCTCGCCTTAAGCACCAGTTCCTCGTTCGGCTGCCATTTTTGCACCGTGAACGGGCCCGTCCCAACAGGGCGGGAGGAAAAATCCGGCCCTTCGGACTGGGCCACCTCGCGCGGCACCACATAGGCCCCCGTCATTGCAAGCAGGTATGGGAACGGGGAAAAGGGTTTCTCCAGTTTTATATCGAGCGCGTAAGGGCCCCTCACGATTATGCCCTTTACTGCCGGGGCAGAGCCTTTCATGAAATCCTTCGCCCCCTCTATCCTCGAAAGCACCCAGCTGTTGGGAGACAGGGTTTTGGGGCTCAACAGGCGTTCGAAGGAATATTTAAAATCCTCCGCCCTCACTTCCCGCCCGTTTGAGAACCTGACCCCCCGTTTCAGGCTAAAACTGTAGAGAAGCCCGTCCTTCGAGACCCGCCAGCTACTGGCGATATCTGGTTCTACCCTGAGGCCGGGGCCTATCCTTAGCAGCCCGTTAAATAACTTGGCGGCTATGGACCCGCCCGGCACATCCGTTATCAGGGCGGGGTCCAGGGTGAAGGGGTCCGCGCTCAAGGCGTAATATACGTATCCCGGCCTTCTGTCTTCCGGGGTGCAGCCGCCAAGCAGCGTTGTCAGGGAAACAACGGCCAGACAAAAAAGAACGGAAGAAAAAAGAACCTTTCCTTTCGTTCTTTTTAATATCCTTTTTTTTGTACCTTTAATACCTGAGAATGGCCCCGATTTTGCCCAGGTTCCGCAGCTTCTCGTTTTCAGGCACTACCTCCACACGTCCTCCATTCTCAACCGTCTTTTCCATGAGCAGGTCAATAAGATAGTTTACACTATGCATATCCCCTCCGCACCAGCGGCAGTTCTCCGGGCCAAGAGCCAGCGCGCCGCAGCTTACGCACGCATAGCCCTCCTGCTTCATGGACGGGTCCACCAGCAGGGTCATTATCCTTTTTTCTCCGGACATGAGGACTACGTCCTCCATGCCCAGGACAGCCCCCTTGTTTTTGTGGGCCCGCGTCACCAGCTCATCCACAGTCTCTTCTTTTTCACCACGCTCATATGCTTCGACAACCGGGCGGGCCCTTTCAAGTATCTGCCGGGAAGTCTCGTACATCCCCGCGGTGAACTCCCCTATTATTCTTTCTGACAGGCTTTCGGGCAGTTTTTCCCTGCCCATGGAAAGGGTCTCCTGGGGGCCGCCCAGGACGATCCTGGAGATGCCCTGCTTTTGAACGAAATCTGAAAGCTGCCGTACTACCTCGTTCAAATGAAGGCCCACATGGAATTCAGTGTGCCTTTCAAAGCGGTCCTGCTCCAGAGCGAACCAGCCGCCCTTTTTATGTTTTCCTATGACGTCGGGGGTCCTTATCTCCCCATATTCCAGTATCTCTCCCATGTGCACGACAAACATCCTCGCGTCATCCTTGCTTAAAAGAAGGACGAGATGTCTTAGGTAGGAGTCCATAAGACCAAAAAGGGGTTTCAGGTAAGGCGTTTTGTCCACGAACACGCCGCTTTGCACAGGCATGGCCATATGGTATTCCTTCCAGAAGCCACCGCTTTTCCGGGTGATGAGGCAGACCGACTTTTTGAACTGGGGTTTCTGGGCGATGAAATAGTTCTCAAGGAGCTCGATGTCCTCCTTTACTTTCTTGAAAACCGGTTTTTCAAGGCCCTCCGCCGTTTCCTTAAGCATGTTGCGGACCTTGATCATGTACTCGCCGTTCGGATTGGTAACAGGGTCTACGTTCAGGTAAAGACTCACATAGTAATCTCCGCCGGGATTTTTTATTGCTGCTATCCCCTTCAATTCCTCAAGATTCAGCATGGCCGCCTCCTTCCAGGTTTCCGAATATTTCCAGGACCGAAATAAAAATGGCCAATGTCAGGGGTCCAAGGACGAGCCCTATGATGCCAAAAACCTCCACTCCGCCCAGTACGCTGAAAAATATTAAAAGGGTGTTCATCTTTGTCTTGCCGCGTATGATGAGCGGCCTCAGGAAATAGTCCACCAGCATGCTTATAAGAAAAACGCCGATCAAAAGGAGCACAACACCCTTAAGAGGCTGCCCCGCAAGGAAAAAGTAGACGGCACCCGGCAGCCAGACGCCAGCCGTACCGATGAGGGGCACAAAGGAGGCTATGAACGTCATGGCCCCCCAGAATACAGGAGAGGAAACCCCGAGCGCCCAGAACGAAAGCCCGCCGATCACTCCCTGGATGATGGCCACCAGCACGCCTCCGAATATGGTCGAGACCACCATCCCCTTTGCCTGACCGATCAACCTGTTTTTATGCCTTTCAGAAAAGGGCAGATAGTTTTTTATCCTGTTTATGTAGTCAGGCCCATCTTTGAGAAAAAAGAAGATGGAAAACATCATCAGCACAAAGTC
>JAKAGP010000465.1 GCA_021825785.1 Nitrospirota bacterium | reverse complement strand
CCTGCAATACCGGCCAGATCAAGACCGGCTCCGCTTCGAGGAGCGAAAGGATAGCAAAATACAACAGGCTTTTGAGGATAGAAGAGGAGCTGGGAGGCGCCGCTTTATTCAAAGGGAGATCAGCCCTCTATAACATTCGTTAAGGCGGGCTGCTGCCGCAATATCCGCTGATATTAAGAACCGGGGCCTGAAGATTGCAGATATCAACTTTTAAGGCGGGCGTGTTATATAATATCTGGGATAAACATGGCATACAGCAGGGGAACCACGGATAGCAGGGCTGGCGGAAACGCTGCCTGGCGGCAGATGCGGGCCGAGAAGAAGAGGGCCAGTTACGTCTTCTGGACCGTCGTGCTCCTTAGCCTTCTGTATCTGGCAGGGGCCCTGGTTTTTGGCGATATGGGCTACCTGAAGCTGAGGACCCTCAAGGCCAGAAGCCTTGCGCTGAAGACGGAGGTCGCAAGCCTTAATCAGAAAGATGCGCGGTTAAAGGCCTCCATGAAGGATTACCGTGACGATGAGTTTTATCAGGAAAAACTCGCCCGGGAGGACCTGGGCCTCGCCAAGAAAAACGAATATATATTCATCTTCAACAGCCCGGACAGATAAGCCGGCCCGAACGGATAAACCGGTTTGCAACTCCACGCAGGCTGCCTGTATGGAGTTGCGGCCTGAAAAATCTTTTCGTTAAAACCGCCCATTGGAAGGACTTATCTTTTTTTAAAAAAACCCTCAAACATGAAGAAATCCTGGAAGGATAACGTCTCTTTTTTACTTGTCTGCCCCAGGGAGGGCGGGAATGTGGGGGCCTCGGCCAGGGCACTCAAGAATTTTGGCTTCACCCGCCTGGAACTGGTGAAGCCAAAAAAATTCCCCTCCGATGAGGCCCTCTGGTTTGCCCACGGGGCCCTGGACATCCTGGAGAAGGCCACGGTACATGAGCGGTTCTCCGATGCCGTAAGCGAAAAGGCGCTGGTGGCGGGCACCACAAGGAGGCTGGGAAAGCAGAGGGGGCCGGTCTACACACTGAGGGAGGGAGTAAAGAGGGTCAAAAAATATGCGCTTGAGGGACCTGTCTCCATACTCTTTGGAAGGGAGGACAGGGGGCTTACAAACCGGGAGACCGAAGAGTGCTCCTTTCTGATGAATATCCCGGCAAACACGGAGATGCCTTCTTTCAACCTGTCGCAGGCCGTGCTCCTTATGGCTTATGAGCTCTTCATGGCGGGCCGTGTCCCGGCCAAAGGCAACGCCGAAGCGGGGCCAGCCGGAAAATCTGCCTCGCGCGATGAGCTTTCCTTCTTTTTTGAAAGGCTGGCGGGCACACTGGAGCTGCTTGAGTACGTGCCCAGGGGCAACAAGGACATGGAGATAACCATTATAAAGAACCTGCGGCACATGCTGGGGCGCGCCCAGGTGGCCCAATGGGAGCTTAAAATGCTGCACGGCCTCCTCTCCAGGCTCGATGCCCGGTTGAGACAGGAATAGACACCACCACCCACCACTACACCACTTTCCCCCACCACTCTAACCAGCCCGCTCTTTCAGTTTCGGCCGCTCTGCTTCCACGCAAAATCCTGAAGACTCTCACTTTCAACAAACTGTTCAGGAATCCAGCCTTTTTCTTCTTTGCCATTTGCTGCATCTTTAAATTCCACATTGAACCATTTATGATTTTTCCCCAGAATTTTTATCCTGTCCCCGCCTTCCAAAGTTGCGACTACCCGGCCGTGCGCTGAAGATGAAGCCATGACATCAATTTTCCCATATTGGTTTTTTACCCTGGCGGCCGGTTCTATCGCCATTGTAATTCTTTTATTTTTATGTGCCGTCCGAAGATACTTTTTCGTGCGGCCTCTTGCTTTGAAATGCCTGGCTTTACAGGTCGAACGGTAGATCATCGATGCATACTTCGCATAAATGATATCTTGTGAAGGATCACTGGCCAATCTTACGAAGGAGGGTTGAATTCTTTTATCAATGTTCCGGTAAAAAATAAACTGTATAGTATTGGCAATTTGCGGAAGATCCTTCAGGTGCCTTTTTATTAACCGGGCAAATGCTTTATCCTGCCAAAAAGAGAGCTTTGTATTTACCGTAACACCATAATTCCCTTTTTTAATGAAAATATTCAAATCACAATAAAACGCCGCTTTCCATGATCCCTTGCCCATCCCTGAAACGCCATTTAAATTCTTTTTACCCGTTCTGATAACTCCGGCGTTTTTATCCAGCATGTCAATGCTTACATGCATTTCCATAATAGAATGCAATATTGAGTTCCAGACCTTGTCATAACTTTGCCCGTAGACAGCCGCCACCGGTGCGGCTTTATTAAAGGGCGCGGCTTTATTAAAATCAACACCGGAAGATTTCCCGCTTTTCAAATTGATGTTTGTGTAAGCGCCGCTTCGCGTGGCGTCCACGCTGGACACCTTTGTGACCGGCGCAGAAGTTCCGCATCCATCAAGCAATAAAAGAAAAAGAATTATTGAAAAAATTAAGATCGGCCTGTGCATAAATGTCCCCTCGCCTAACGATGTTTAAGACACAGATCCATAAAATAATTTCTCGGCGTTTAAAAAGGATCTTTTCCCGCGTAAAGGGCATTGGAAAGTTCCCCAGTGATCTCAGGTAATTTACGAATCGGTCTTTTTGTTTTGGTCCTTAAGAGGGCGGAAACAGAAA
>JAKAGP010000464.1 GCA_021825785.1 Nitrospirota bacterium | reverse complement strand
AGCATATCCTGCCGTGAAGCCATAACGTGTCCCATGGTCCTGGCCAAGGCCCAGGCCATGCCCGATGTTTGCGTGAAAATCCAGGTGTGTGTCGTCATAGCTATTAAAATATACTATCTATGATAGAATGCCAAATGTTTCGCGCTCCAGAATAGAAACGGGTGGATGTCGATGCATTCTGGAGCGCGGAAACACGGGTGCCGTGCGGAAAACTGTCTGTGCGGAAAACTGTCTGCTATCTGTCAGCGGAAATGATCCACGGCAATTCTGCCGTTTTTTGAAAGGAGAAGTATCATGGCTGGTGTAAATAAGGTTATTGTTCTTGGTCACCTCGGTCGCGATCCTGAAATGCGCTACACGCAGGACGGCAAAGCTATTGCGAATTTCAGCCTTGCCACCTCCGAGTCTTTCAAGGACAAGGACGGCAATAAGCAGGAACGCACCGAATGGCATCGTATTTCGATGTTTGGCCGTATCGCAGAAATCGCCGGCGAGTATCTGCGCAAGGGCAGCATGGCTTACGTGGAAGGCCGCCTGCAGACGCGCAAGTGGACCGACAAGGAAGGGCAGGAGCGCTACACCACCGAGATCATCGGTGATCGTCTTCAGCTCATCGGTCCGAAGAAAGAGGGTGAAAGTGCTCCTGCCAATGAACCGGCTCACGCTTCTTCGCGTGGAGGGAATACTCCCCCTCCGGCGGAAGATTTTCCGGACGATGATATCCCGTTCTAGTTTCAACTGGTTAACGACTTATGACGTTCCTCATCTGACCCGTCGCGTCAAGTTCTAATCCGATTCCACCCAACCCCATCGCTTCGGCTTTGGGGTTTTTCTTTGCCCGCGTCCGGAATCCTGTCCGCAACTCCTGTTCGGAATTCATCGCAGCGCCTACTGCATTTCGACAGGAGGAATACCGTGTCAGATACGTTATATGTCATCCGGCTTGTCCGTAAGGAGGACAAGGCCGGTAGTCTTTATGGATCCGCGACACCTGGCCACAATGGAAACGCGGTTACCTTCTGGTGTGGCTTGTACGACGGGCCCCTAAATATCAGCGAGAAAAGCTCCGCTCAAGAGGCTACCAAAAAAGTCGATGACAAAGTCGTCTCAGGGGGCTATGCCACACTGGACTTCGCCCCTTTTCCCTTACGCTCCACTCACCAATTTGCCCACGATGTAGTCGAAGAATTGCTGAACGGGGCCCAAATCATTGCGCGTTGCGGGCAAGACCCCATAGCGTATCTCCGGCAGTGCAAGGAAAAGAGAAGGATACTGGATCACCAGCTTTTCATCCGGCCTTGGCGCTGGGAAGATATCCGGCTTCCGGCACCAACCGCGCCCTGGGCTTTCTAGCCAGACCATCCCAACCCTCATGCATTCTGCATCGAGGGTTTTTCTTTTGTCAGACGCCCGCCGTTCACCAAGTTGACCAACATCTCTGCATACTGTATATTTATATAGTATATCAAATCGTCTATTCAGCCAGAAGTGTCCGGAATTCTGTCTGCTATCTCTCTCCGGAACGAATCCACGGCATACCGCCGTTCTTTGCAAGGAGAAGCATCATGGAAAACGTATCGAAGCTGATGACCGCAGTTCTGTCTGCCCAGAAGGCATTTGGCGCCGTGCTCAAAGACGCTAATAATCCACACCTGAAGGTCAAGTACGCGTCCCTTGGGAGCGTACTGGATGCCATCAGCCAGCCCTTGCTGGACGCTGGCGTCGTCCTGCTTCAGCCCGCCGTGGACACGGGAGAGCGGGACGAAAACGGAAAGGTACACATCGCCTCCGTCCGGACCGTCCTGATCCATGCCGAAAGTGGGGAATCCTTTGAAACCACAACCAGCATTCCGTTGGTCAAGGCGGATCCCCAGGGGTACGGCTCGGCGCTCACCTACGCCCGCCGGTATGCGATTATGGGCCTCCTGGGCCTCGCCCCGGAAGATGATGACGGCCAGGCCGCTTCGCGTGGGACGCCCGCCAATGTATCTCAGGCACGCCCACCGATGACTATCGAGAGCGCCAAGAAGCGCATCTCCATGACGGCTCCCGACCGGCTCACCGTCGCTGAAACCGCGATGCGCGAGGCCTTCAAGGACCGCCCCGAAGAGCTGAAGCAGGTTCTGGAAGCGATCGAAGCGCGTAAAGAGGCTACTGCCAAGGAAGCCGCTGCAAAAAGCACTGCTGCTGCAGCCTAACTTTTGACCCTCCCAACCCCAAGTCTCCGGACCTGGGGTTTTTCTTGCCTGTGATCCGGTTTCTGTCTGCAACTTGCCCCTGGAAATTTGTGCAGATACTGCATTTGGCAAGGAGAAATACATGATTTATTTGAAGATAACAGAGGATTTGGTCTGCGGGTGGTCCGGTGGAGCGTACTACTTGGGGCTGGCCGACGACCATGAGATTTTTGAACAGCCAGGGACGATGCCGAGTTACTATCCGGAAGATGATGATGTGTGGATTATTGACGAGCCGCTGGCACCCAAAGAGGTGTTCAAGAAATTGCTCAAGGCGCTACAGACTGGCGGCATACCAAAGGCTGAGCTGGTTCTTGCCAAAATCCAGAACGGTAGTCTGGCTATGCCGAAAAGTGCGTTGGCGGCTATTGGCCAAATAGCCCCGCAAGCCTCCTGGTACTTCTGATCCCCACCAACCCCAGTGCATCTTGCGCCGGGGCTTTTCTTCGTCCGCCG
>JAKAGP010000463.1 GCA_021825785.1 Nitrospirota bacterium | reverse complement strand
GGGATTCGAGCAGGAAAATGAGGCCGTCCTGTTCCTGAGGGCGATGGCCTCCGGGAAGGTCTTTGGCGACAGGAAAGACCTTGTGGAGCTTGCGGGAGATATGAGCATGACGGACATTCTGGATAAAGCCATCTCGCTTGAGAAAGATTCCATCGCCTTTTACACCGGCATAAAGGAGCTTGTGCCGGCTGAGTTCGGCAAAGGCAGGATAGACGCCATCATAAAGGAGGAAATGAGGCATGTGAGGATCCTTTCGGAAAGGCTAGCCTCCATGCCCGAGTTTTAAAAAATGGGTGGTATTCCCGCAATTTATATTCACAACCGGTCCCCAAAAGGATAAAATACTTCCGGAATGGTGGAAAAAGAAGACGTCCTGTCATATTTCAAGCGAAAACCCAGGCCCCAGGGATTAAGGGAACTCTCTGCCGGTTTCGGCCTTAACCGGCAGGAGGCCCGCGGTTTCAAAAGACTCCTTCGCGGAATGCTTCAAACAGGAGACCTCGTTCTGACGAGGAAGGGCCTTTATGCGCCTTCGGAGGATGTCAACCTGGTGCGCGGATATTTTGAGGCCCACGGGGACGGTTTCGGATTCGTCGTTTCCGACCTGCCCGGGCAAAGGGACCTATTCATCCCGCCTTACGCCACAATGGGGGCAATGGATAACGATAAGGTGATCGCAAGGCCTGAAGGCAGCGAAAGCGGCAGGAAAGGACGGATCATCAGAATCCTCGAACGGGCCCCCCGGAGGGTTGCCGGCAGGCTTGATAAATCAAGAACAGCCTGCTTTATCAAGCCAAAATCAAGGTCTCTCAAAATGGACATCTACATTCCGCCCGGAGAATGTGCCCGATACAGGAACGGCCAGGAAGTTATCGCCGAAATCGTGGATTATCCCTCCGACAAGAGGCCTCCCGTAGGGAGAATCATAAAAGGCATCGAACCGCCTGAAAGACCTATTGACGAGATAGACAGTATTATAGAGGAGTTCTCCCTGCCAACGAGATTCCCCAAACAGGTAGCCGAAGAGGCAAAAAAAATACGGGCCGGAGTGGAAGCACGGGACAGGCTCCAAGTTGAATCTGAAGATGCGCTGTAAAGGAAAGACCTGACCAGGTTGCCTACCGTGACAATAGACGGCGAGCGGGCAAAAGATTTTGACGATGCCGTTTCCATCAGGTTGAGCGGCAGCGGCTACAGGTTATGGGTTCATATCGCCGATGTCAGCCATTATGTCCCCTGGGACAGCCTCATAGACATCGAGGCAAGGAAAAGAGGGACAAGCGTCTATTTCACAGACCGCGTGCTGCCCATGCTGCCAAAGGAGCTCTCGGAGGACCTGTG
Source organism: Nitrospirota bacterium (assembly GCA_021825785.1). The sequence goes on along the minus strand of JAKAGP010000463.1, from coordinate 1,357 downwards.
CAGCCTGGTCCCGGGAGAAAACCGGCATGCCTTTACCATACAGATGGACTTTGACAGAACTGGAAAACGGGAGGCGGCCTCTTTTTACAAAAGCATTATTCGAAGCGATGAGCGAATGACTTACACAGATGTAAGCAAGATACTGGTAGATGGCAATACCGGTTTAAGAACTCGTTACGACAGCCTTGTTAAGGATTTCGAGCTGATGGAGGAGCTTGCCGGAGAGCTGAGGGCACGGCGTCTTGACAGAGGAAGCCTTGATTTCGACCTGCCGGAGCCGGAGGTCCTCATCGACCTGCAAGGCAGGCCTGAGGCCATAGTGAGATCGGAGCGCAACATTGCTCACGTCATTATAGAAGAGTTCATGATAGCCGCCAATGAGGCCGTGGCGGAGTATCTAAGCGGACTCGGTGCGCCCGCAATTTACCGGATACACGAAGAACCCGATCTTGTAAAAATGGAGGAGGTCCTCCGGTTCGCAAAAAACCTGCTGCGCACAAAAAACCAGGATTTCCGTTCCATACTGGAGTCGGCAAGGGGGACGCCTGAAGAGGAAATAATCAACTTTACAGTGCTCAGAAGCCTCAAGCAGGCCCGTTACAGCACGGTCAATGCAGGACATTTCGGCCTGGCCTCGGAATGCTACACGCATTTCACTTCGCCCATAAGGAGATATCCGGACCTGGTGGTCCACCGGATACTCGAAGAGGCGCTTTTCCACCAGAAAAAAAGAGAAAAAACCTTCCCGGCCCAAAGGGCTGAGATGCTGGGCGAACTCCTGCCGGAACTTGCATTCAGCTCCTCCCGCATGGAGAGGAATTCGGATGAGGCGGAACGGGCGGCCCTAAGGGCAATGAAGGCCTGGTTCATAAAAGACAAAGTGGGTGAAGAATTCCCGGTGAAGGTGATAGAGGTCACGAACTACGGTATCCGCGTCAGGTTCGAGGATTTTTATGTGGAGTCCTTCATCCATGTATCGCTCATGGCAGATGATTTCTATGTCTTCAATGAAAAAAATCTAACTCTGGCCGGGAAGCATACAGGCAAAAAATTCCGTATCGGCGACCTCATCAAGGCACGGATAGACAGGGTTGACCTGCAGGAAAGGGAGATAATTCTGGGGCTGGCATAAAATAAAAAAACCAGGGCCAAGGACTCCCTCACCCCAAACCCTCTCCCAATGGAGAGGGAGGAGCGAAGCGGTAGGGGAGGAAATGACAACACAAGGTTACCCTGTAGCAAGCTATAGGGAATTGCAAGTTTAAATTATGAAAATAGCTATCGCCTCAGATATGGAAGGAACCGCCCTGAAAACTGAGCTTGTGCCCTATCTCTTGCAAAGAGGGTATGAGGTAAT
>JAKAGP010000462.1 GCA_021825785.1 Nitrospirota bacterium | reverse complement strand
GGCTTCGGCGTGGTGTATTTCTGCAAGGAGAAGCTTAAGACCAAGGGCCCCGACCTGAAGGGCAAGACCGTGGCCGTCTCCGGCTTCGGCAACGTGGCCTGGGGCGCGGTGAAGAAAGTCAACGACCTGGGCGGCAAGGTGGTCACCATCTCCGGCCCGGACGGCTACATTTACGACAAGGACGGCATTTCCGGCGCGAAGTGGGAATATATGCTCGACCTGCGCGCTTCCGGCCAGGACGTAGTGGAACCCTACGTCAAGAAGTTCGGCGGGGAATTCCACGCCGGCAGGAAGCCCTGGGAAGTCAAGGTGGATGTGGCGCTCCCCTGCGCCACCCAGAACGAGCTTAATGAAGGTGACGCCGCTATGCTGCTTAAGAACGGCTGCATCTGCGTGACCGAAGGCGCCAACATGCCCTGCACCCCGGAGGCCGTAGAGGCTTTCCAGAAGGCCGGCATACTGTTCGCCCCGGGCAAGGCCTCCAACGCCGGCGGCGTGGCCACGTCCGGACTTGAGATGAGCCAGAACAGCCTGCGCATGAGCTGGTCTTCCGAAGAGGTGGACAAGCACCTGCATAACATCATGATCAGCATCCACGGCGCCTGCGTGACCGCCGCCAAAGAGGCCGGCCACCCCGGCAACTACGTGATGGGCGCGAACATCGCCGGCTTCAAGAAAGTTGCCGACGCAATGATGGCCCAGGGCCTGGTCTAAGAAGCAAGGCGGACCGGTCCAAGAGGAAGGCGGGGCCCGAAAGCCCCGCCTTCTTTATTTTTACGGGTAACGGCGGTCTTTTTGTTTTATAATATTTGAACGGCGCCGGAGGGTCCGGCGGCCCGGGAGCAGGTTTTTCAAAGGGAATAATATGCCCAAAATACTGGTTGTTGACGACATTCCGGCCATAGTGGAATTTTCCAAGGAATTTTTCGAGGATGCGGGGTTCGAGGTGCGGACGGCCGAAACCGCGCCCGGCGCTTTAGCGGCCCAGCAGGAATTCAAAGCGGACGTTATACTGCAGGACCTGAACATCCCCGACGGCGGCGGCATCCTGGTCTACGAGACCCTGCGCGCGCGCAGGGATATGGTCCCGATAATATTTTCCACAGGCAAACCGGAGGCGCTCGGAGATATCTCCGGCATGACCGGCGTATCCGTACTTAAAAAACCCACTGACCCCGAAGCCCTCATGGCCGAGGTCCGAAAACGCATTGCCAGGCCCGCGGAGCGCCCCATGAACCCGAACCCGCCGCCTCCCCCCAAGCTCCCCCCCGGCCGTTAGCCCTCCGGACAAGGATGTTCAGCGCCGGGCTCACGCCCGAATATGAGGAGACCAACGACGGAGCCGTCACGAGAAAACTCCGCGGCACGGCCAGGGCCGCCTTTGCCGCCCCGCTTTCCGGCTCCGCGTCAGTTGCACTTTGAATATTCCCGGCCTTCCAGCCGCAGCACGGTTGAGCCGCCGGGTTTTGGCGAAACGGACAGGCCCGTATCCCTGTAACCGGCGCCGTGGTCCGCATATACGCGTTTCCTCTTCATCTTCCAGCGCGCCGCCCTGGCGGTGTTGGATTGGCCGCCTGACCGTGCCGCGCCGAAAGTCTCGGAAGCCTCGTTTATCTTAAGTACGCCGTCGGGCATGAAGACGAGCTTCCTGGTCGCCGATGTGGCTTTAATTTTATCGTAAGTGTACGAGCACCAGGCGCTGCCGGTCAGCAAGTCCCACAGGCTGGCGGGCTTCGCGGCGGCCGCAGGCGGCTTTTTATCATGCTTCCGCCTGCGCGCCGCTTCGCCCCCGGGCGGCCTGCCGGGCCCGGCCCCGGCCTTTACGGCCGGCGCGTGCTCTCTGGTTTTGGCCGGTATTTTGTCCCAGGCCGTACTGGCCGAGCCCCGCGTAAGTACCAGCCGGCCCTTTTTCAGCGTATACTGCATGGACTCCCTGCCTATTTTAAGCTTCTTTCCTTTTACCGACCACCTTGTTTTCTTCCCCGCCATTACCGCGGAACCGTCGGACTTCAGTTCAAGGGTGCCGCCGCCTTTGTCCGCTTTATACGTACCGGCGAGCCCGGCGGGGGTTTTCGCGGAGGAGACGGCCGGAGCCAGAAGAAGCAACGTGATCAGTGAAAGTGTTTTCATGCTATCGCCGTATACCGCAAGCCGCCCGTCATCCAGTCCTATTTTTTCCTGTCATACTCTCCGCACCAGTCAACGGCGGTGACCAGCGGGTACCTGCCGTCGGGGCCCGGCGGGTAGCGGTGGCAGAGCCCGGAGACCCCTCCCGGGAAGGCCTTATCCTGCTCCGCCGCGGACATCTTTTCAAAATATCTGCAAGCGGGGCAATTAGCCGGCCTGGTGTCCGCCCTGGCATCCTTGCGCGCGGGTTCAGGGAGAGGCGCAAGCCCGTCGTCCGTTTCCTGAGCGTCAGCCGGAACCCTGACGTTCCCGCCGCATCCGCGGCACCTGGCGGTCTCCTCGGGCTTTAACCATTCCACACGCAGCTCATCGCCGCATTTGGCGCATTTAAATTTATAAGCCATCCAGCCCCTCCCGGTTAACTCCGCCCCGCCTTATTATATTATGCGACAAATTGCGCGGTTAGCCAAGGCACATAATCGGGTAGGAGGCGGGTGATTAGTTCACCCGCCGTCCTCACCACACCACCGTACGTACCGTTCGGTATACGGCGGTTCATCAGAACTAACAGGCCGA
>JAKAGP010000461.1 GCA_021825785.1 Nitrospirota bacterium | reverse complement strand
CGGCATTTTTCTGGCCGGGCCCACCGGATCTTTTTATTTTTTCCCTTCCGGATCTCAGATGTGAGGCAAAGGCCTCTATCTGCCCGGCCAGGGAAAAATCATAGACCTTATCGCCCGCCTTTATGCTTACCCCGGCTATAAGGTCCTTGTCGGCGATCTCCATGGCGGAAAGCCTGATGCCGGGGACCACGCGCTGTAGCGTCTCCATGAATTTTTGAAGCTCGGTTCGCCCGATCGGCCATGCGGTACGGACGGCGAGCTCCATCGCGTTTGTCGGGGGTACGGAAGGTCCGTGGGAAAAAGTGCCAGAGATGCCTTTTGCTATCTCGTCTGCCTCCCTGTAAAGGTTCTGCCAGATGCTCTTGTGGAGCTCCAGGCTGGAGATGTCTTTAAGGAGGCTGGAAGCAAATGTTGCCGCGGTGCAGACGGCGGTATCCTCTATCTCCTCTTCGGCCCTTTTTTTCTCCGCGGCGAAGAGCGCCCTTTCTTTTTCGATCAGGGCATCGGCGTTTTTTTGGGCGTCAATAAGGAGTTCCCGTTTTTTCTCTTCGGCCTCCTGTGCTGCTTTTTCGATAAGCTGCGCTTTTGCGTCCTGAATGCTTTTCATCTCTTTTTCACGGGCTTCCTTCATCCGGAGCGCGTCGCCCTTCACCGCTTCGGCCTCTTCCAGCATCTTCCGCGAGAGCTCCCTTCTTTTCTCAAGTATCTCCTTTACGGGTTTGTAGAGTAGACCCTTGAGGATGAAAAGCAGCACGACGAAATTTATTACCTGGAGCGAGAAGGTCCAGAAATCGAACCTCATTTCAGCAGTCCGACCAGCGGATCGGCGAACAGGATGATGAGGGCGACCACGAAGGCGTATATCGCGATAGACTCTATAAGGGCCATGCCCACAAAGAGCGTCCTTGATATCTGGTTGGACGCCTCTGGCTGCCTGGCAATGGCGTCCAACGCCTTGGATAGGGCTTCTCCCAGCGCCCTGGCCGGGCCGTATGCGCCTGCTGCGATGGCTATAGCCGCCGCGATCACGGATGCAATGATGACAAGGGTTAATGGACTCATCTCAAAAGTCCTCCTTCTTTATGCCTCTTTTTGTATGCCCCCGGCTATGAAAACCAGCGTCAGAACGCCAAAGATGTATGCCTGTATGAGCCCGATTATGATGTGGAGCAGGGCAAACGGTACCGGCACAAGCAGCCCCGCTATCCCAAGGACTATTGCCGCCGTCATCTCGCCGCTCAGCATATTGCCGAAAAGCCTCACCGCAAGCGCCATTGTCCTTGTCGTCTCAGCTATCAGGTGAAACGGCAGCAGCACCCATGAGGGTTTTACATAATGGCTGACGTATCCCTTCAGTCCGCGTGTCTTTATGCCAAAAAAATGCGTCATGGAATAGGAAAGGACGGCAAACGCGAAGGTGGTGTTTATGTCCGCCGTCGGCGTCTTGAGCCCCGGTATCAGGCCGGCCAGGTTTGAGACCCCTATAAGTATCCACAGGGTCCCTATCACCGGTATGACCAGCCATGGGTCCACATCCGGCAGCACATCTTTTACCATGTTTTCCACCGCTTCCAGGACCGCCTCCAGCGCCTCCTGGAGCCTGGAGGGTTTTTTAAGCGCCAGGTGTCTCTTTGCAAACCAGCAGACAAGTGTTATCACGGCCATTATGAGCCACGTGGTGGCGACGGTTTTTGTAATGATGACCGGGCCCAGGCGTATGAGCGGCTCAGGGCTGATGACGAGCGGCCTCATCCCTGCCTCCTGAAATAAAAGAGCCAGACATTATAAATGCCCGTCGCTATACCGATGATAATGAAGGTGATCGTCCAGGAGATGCCGCCCTTCATCTTTCCGTCCAGGTAATGCCCCAGGTAGGCCCCCCCGACCACCGGCAGCACGAACAGCCATCCTCCGACGCCTATCGTATATGCGTACCGCCAGAATGAGGATTTTTTACCACGGGCCCTCATTAGCTCCGAGGCCGATCTTTCTATTTCGTCCGGGAATTTCTCCTTCGCTTTTTTTTGCATTGCCCAAAAAGAGAAAAACATTTTTTGTTTTCTTTTTTTACTTTTGTTTTGTTTTCCCGCGTCACCGGCCTTTTTCAAACCGGACCGTCTTTTCAATGAAGGCGGTCTCCATGCCCTTTAGCATGCGGGAAAGCCCGGTTTCCGCAGCCGACCTTCCAAGCGCCTCTTTCTGGATCGTCTCCGAAAGCCGGGCGGCGTCCGCGCTTTCGAACACCTCTCGCGCGGATAGTGTCACAAGCCCGTCTTTGACTTGCAATATGCCCTCATTCACTGCAATAAAAGTCTCTTTGCCTCCTGAGTCGATGTAATAACCCAAAGAGGGGGGCACCGCCGTGACGAGGTCCGTATGGCCGCTCAGTATGCCCAAAAAACCGCTTTCGTCCCTTAGCCTTATATGGGTCACCTCCCGCTCAAAGACCTTTGAAGGCGTTATTATCTTCAGTTTAAAAAGGTGGCCGTTCATGATGTAAGATCAACCCAAAAAAGAAAAAACCTCTTTGATGGCCCCCTTCATAAAAAAGGCCTCTTCAGGGACGCCGTCTGCCTCGCCGGAAAGGACCGCGGCGCAGCCCTCGATGGTATCAGACAGGGGAACGTGCCTTCCGTTCCTGCCGGTAAACTCTTCAGTAAGGAAAAAAGGCTGCGTAAGGAAGGCTTCCAGCCTGCGGGCCCTT
>JAKAGP010000460.1 GCA_021825785.1 Nitrospirota bacterium | reverse complement strand
TGTTATGGGCGAGGGGGCCGGGGTCATGATCCTTGAGGAACTGGAGTTCGCACGCCGCAGAGGCGCACGCATCTATGCGGAGCTGGTTGGTTTCGGCATGAGCTCTGACGCATACCATATAACCTCTCCCGCCCCGGACGGGAACGGTGCGGCCAGGTGCATGGCAAGCGCGCTCAGGGACGCGGGCATATCCGCCCATGAAGTGGGATATGTCAACGCGCACGGGACCTCTACCAGGCAGGGTGACGAGATAGAGACGTCCGCCATAAAAAAAGTCTTTGGTCCTCACGCCAGGAAGTTAGCCGTAAGCTCCACTAAGTCCATGACCGGCCATCTGCTGGGCGCGGCGGGCGGCGTGGAGGCGGCAGTGGCGGTCCTCAGCATCGTCAATTCCGTCATCCCTCCAACGATAAACCTTCACGATCCGGACCCGGAATGCGATCTGGACTACGTGCCTCATAAAGCCAGGCAGCAGCGCGTGGACTGCTCGCTCTCGAACTCCTTTGGGTTCGGGGGGACGAACGCCTGCCTGCTGTTCAAGAGATTTTCCTGATTTGACCGCCCCCAAGCCCAACCCGGAAAAAGAAAAAGAAAAAGAAAAAAAACTTTTTGACCCGGCAGAAAAACTGGGCCATGTCTTCAGGAACGAGGAGCTGCTACGGCAGGCCCTGACCCACAGGTCCTACTGCGGCGATAAAAAAGGTGGCATCAGGGCCCATAATGAACGTCTTGAATACCTTGGGGATGCGGTTGTCGAGCTTGTTTTTTCTGAATACCTGTATCATACTGGCCTTGACGAAGCCCAGATGTCCAGGATAAGAAGCCAGATGGTGCGCGGGCAGGAGCTGGCAAAAGCGGCCGACGGCCTGGGGCTTGGCTCATACCTGCTCCTTGGCAAAGGGGAAGCCGGCACGGGGGGCAGCACAAAGCAGTCCATCCTTGCCGGGGCATTCGAGGCCATGATAGGGGCCATTTACCTGGACGGCGGCTACGAAGCGGCCAAAAAGGCGGTTATCGGTATATTCAGGGAGAAGCTGGAGGCGATAATCGAAAGCGGCGAGTCGCGGGACCCCAAGACGGAGCTCCAGGAACTCTGCCAGAAAGTGATGGGCAGCCTGCCGGTCTATAAACTATTGAAAGAAGAAGGCAGGGAGCACGAGAAGCTCTTTACGGCCGGGGTCTACATATCCGGCAAGTCCTACGGGCGCGGCGAGGGCAGGACCAAGAAGGAGGCGCAAAGCCGGGCCGCCCGCGAGGCGCTTGAAAAGCTGAAACTGGAGGAAAAAGAAGGGGACGTTTAAATTGAGGTTCCCTATAGCTTGCTACAGGGTAATGCATTTAACAAAAAAGGCCCGGAAGAAATTCCGGGCCTTTTTTTATTGCTAAATTTTTCTTAATCTGTCAGTGTTATTGCCTCAACGGGGCAAACGCCGGCGGCGGCTTCGCAGTCGCAAGTGGAGCAGCCCTCGGCATTGATGACATAGGCTTTATCGTCCTTAAGCTCGAACACCGCCGGGCAAAGCTCAACGCAGGAACCGCATCCCACGCACGTGTCAAAATCAACCACTGGTTTCTTCATCTTCGTTTTATCTCCTTTTATTGGATTTTTTGAAGACCCATTTTATAAATATTTTCCTTTAATAACTTCCTTATTTTATCATTTTTTGCTGGTGTGGTAAAATCCAAATCCAAATCCAAAAAGATTAAAAAATAAAAAAAACAAAAATTACGGAGGCCGGAAATATTAAATGCAAGATAAAATGCTCTCATCGCGGGCAAAAGAGATAAAACCTTCACCCACCTTAGCCATAGATTCCAAGGCCAAGGCGATGAAGGCCCAGGGGATAGACGTAATAAGTTTCGGCGTGGGCGAGCCGGATTTCGACACTCCGGAAAACATCAAAGAGGCGGCCATAAAGGCGATAAGGGACGGGTTTACCAAATATACGCCCGTGGGCGGAACGGACAAGCTGAAGGACGCCATAATCGGGAAGCTTGAAAAGGACAACGGGCTTAAGTACGAACGCGCGGAGATACTGGTCTCCTGCGGCGCGAAGCACAGCCTTTATAACACCATGCAGGCCCTCCTGGACCCGGGAGATGAAGTGCTCATCCCCGCCCCCTACTGGGTTAGCTATCCGGAGCAGGCCACGCTTGCCGGGGCAAAACCGGTTTTTATAAAAACGCTCGAGGCGGACAGGTTCCTCCTGGACCCCGCCGCTTTTGAAAAGGGGATAACAGGGAAGACGAAGGCCCTCATACTTAACTCTCCATCCAATCCGACGGGCTTTTCATACGGCCGTGAGGCCCTGGCCAGGATCGCGCAGATCGCCGTGGAAAGGGGCATCTATGTCATATCGGACGAGATATATGAAAAGCTCCTCTATGACGGCGCGGAGCACGTAAGCATCGCCTCGCTTGGAGAGGAGATCAAAAAAAGGACGATAGTCATAAACGGGGTTTCAAAGGCGTATTCCATGACCGGCTGGAGGATAGGGTATGCCGCCGGGCCCGCCCCGCTCATAAAGGCGATGACCTCCATGCAGAGCCAGTCTACCTCCAATCCTACATCCATAGCCCAGGCAGCGGCCATCGAGGCGCTTAACGGGCCGCAGGATTCGGTAAAGGCCATGGCCGCCCAATTCGACAAGAGACGAAGGTTCATTGTGGATGGTCTGAACGCCATCCCCGGCATCAAGTGCGT
>JAKAGP010000459.1 GCA_021825785.1 Nitrospirota bacterium | reverse complement strand
AAAGTGCTTCACCAATTGTTGCGTGTCCGCTTGGATGAACAAAGTGGTGCCTGGAGCCGGAATCGAACCGGCACAGCGCTAAGCGCCGAGGGATTTTAAGTCCCTAAAATACCGATTTCACTAAGTTTCACCCACCTTCACCTAATCCCCCCAAACGGATTGACATCCTTACATTTTCAAGCTATTTTACCTTCACATTGTTTCACTCGTTTTCACGCTCTGTAACCTCATTTCCTTGTACAGGCCTTGTACAAACAAGCGAGGGATTTATGCAAAGGTGGATACCATTACGAGATGCTGAAGGCAAGAGCGGCGTGCGCTATCGTGAGCACCCTACCCGGAAGCATGGCGCCGTGCCGGATCGATACTATACCATCGCCTATTGGTACCAGGGCCGGACCGTGACCGAAGCGGTGGGGTGGGCAAGCGAGCGGTGGACCCCTACCAAGTGCTTTGACCTATTGGCGCGACTTAAAGAGAACCAGGGCACCGGCAAAGGGCCTTGCACACTTGCCGAGCTGCGCGAGCAGGCCGAAACCGAAAAGAAGGTCGAACGGAAGCGCGAGGCGGCCGAACGTCAACAGACCTTCAAAGCCTTTTTCGATGAAATCTACCTACCCGACGCCAAGAGCCGGCAAAAACCGGAAACCTATCAAAAGGCCGAGCAGCATACCCGGCTTTGGATTCATCCGGTCACTGGAAGCGTTCCCATGCGAGAGATCGGCCTGGCTCATGTCAACCGGATCAAGGGCCGCTTGTCCGAGGCCGGCCGAAGTCCGCGAATGTTGCAACACGTTTTCCGGACCTTCGCCATGGTCTGGAACGCGGCGTTCGACCATGGCCTTGTCAATGGCCCCTGCCCTACCAAATCACAGTCTTTTAGATTGCCGAAGGTCGATAACGAAAAACAGCGATACCTAACCGTCGATGAGGAAGGCAAGCTGCTGGCCGAAGTCCTCAAGCTGAGCAGGCAAGCCCATGACATGGCTTTGGTGAGCCTGGACGCCGGCCTTCGTTTCGGCGAAATAGCATCCCTCACCTGGGGATGCGTTGACCTGGCGGCGGGCATCCTGCGCGTGCTGGATACCAAGGGCGGCCGGGACCGCAACGTGCCGATGACCGCGCGGCTTAAATCCCTGTTTGAGGCGATGCCGAGCGGCGCCGGCCTTGTGTTTCCGAACCCCAAGGGTAAGACCTGGACCGAAGCGCCGAACGCATTCAGGCACGGCATAACAAATGCCACGTTAAATGAAGGCGTTGAAAACATAAAGTTAAAGGCATCGTTTCACACTTTGCGCCATACCTATGCAAGCAGATTGGTGCAGTCCGGCGCTGATCTTTATAAGGTGCAGCGGCTCCTTGGGCATTCAACGCCGGTCATGACGGCCCGATATAGCAAGTTGGCCGACGGCGACCTTCGGCAGGCCGTGGAAGCGATGGAACGTGATTCAAAAGTCAAGGCTTCCATGGGCAAGGTGATCAAGATGCGGCCGAAATCGTCGGCCATGGAATAACGGCTTCCAGGGGATAGGCGCCGGCTGATCACTGGCACCGAACGCGGCTTTCCTGGGCCGTTTCCCCTGGGATTCAACCAGGACACCATTACAGGAGATGGAATAGTGGAAGCAATCGAAATAAAGGCAATCTCTTTTAACGAAGAGGCCCTTCGGGAACGATATAAAAAAATTTATAAGGGCATATCCTCAAGGATTATAGAGCTTTGTTTTTATCGAACTCTCTTCCTTTCAAAAAACCCCCACTTTGTAAAAGATTTCAAGGGGTATTGGAACGAAAAGGATGATGGCAAAAAGAGCGCTATGGCCCTCTTGATAGAAAAAAAATGGGGGTTTATTACGCATACCGGGTTGTGTGATCCATATGGATTACTTCCGACTGTCTTTCCATTGAAAGATATAGAAATAGGGGCAAAAAAAGCGGTGATAGAGATCGATATGCATTTTGATGAAGACGAACTAAAGAAGGGTTTTGAAGCCCTGATTAAAGACCTTAAAAAGGAGTATCTAAAACACCGCAATGAAAATGACATCAAGATAGAGGAAGGCCTTAAAAAACTCAGCGGCAATTTGCATAGCGATCCCTTAGACTATGGCGCAATGCTGAAGGTCTGGACAATGAAAAAGGAGGGGCTTTCCTGGTCGAAAATCGCAAGCAAGCTTGGCATATCTTCGCAAGCTGCTAGGAATAGGCTGAACCAGGCGGAGCACTATATAATGAATGGCATCCCAAACATGCCGGCCTTTCCACAGGGCTAACGCTTCTGTTAAATTTCTTCTGAAAAATCTGCCATGTTATTTTTTATCCGTAAAATCTAACAATTTTTCGCCCCACTATTTCCTGCAATAACCTCCTTAAACATTCACTGAAGGAGGTTTTTGCATGTCAGAGTTCAAATTATCCCCAGCCCTCGAACAGCTAAAAAACACCATGCCGCCGGTTTTCGCTGGAACCGAATTAACGAACTTCACTGGAAAAGCATATCAGTGGCGAACCCTTCAGAACGAGAAGGCGCTGGGGAAAGTACCCCCCGAGGTATTTCTTCGTTCTGGCGGCCGCAAGCTACTGGTTGTCCGCGACCCCTTCCTTGCCTTCTGGCAAAGCAAGATCCAGGAGGCCGGCCGATGACCGAACTTCAACAACAGCGATCCAGCGTCCAACAGCTTCGGCGCCTCCTCCGGCGGCCCGACCTTGTGCCAGACAT
>JAKAGP010000458.1 GCA_021825785.1 Nitrospirota bacterium | reverse complement strand
TACTTCTAGCCACCGGCAATTCCAAGGAGGCGGCCTCCGGCTGCTACTGCCCTGAAAACGTCTTTCTCAGAAGGCTTTTGAAACATCTTGTGACCGAAAGGGACGAGGTGGTGGTGATCGACATGGAGGCGGGAATCGAACACCTTACGAGAGGCACCGCCCAGGGTGTGGACGCCTTCATCGTGGTGGTCGAACCAGGACAAAGGAGCATACAGACGGCCCGCTCCGTAAGGGAAATGGCAAAGGGCCTGGGGGTGAAGAAGGTCTACGCGGTCGCAAACAAGGTAAAATCCGGAAGCGATGTGGCGTTTATTGAAAAAGAGCTTGATATCCCGCTGCTGGGATCTCTGAGCTACGATCCCCTTGTTGCAGAGGCGGACATGCAGGGGCAGGCCCCGTTTAAATTCTCCGAGAAGCTATTGCGGGAAGTTCGCAGCATCAGGGAAAAGATCGTTTAAGGGAAAAAAAGACGTGAGCAAAAATAAAAGTAAAAGTAAAAGTAAAAACAAAAAACCCCTTAAATCGATGTGCCTCGATAGAATGAAAAATGACCAAAAGTGAGATAAGAGCGGTCATCCTAAAAAAAAGGGGGCTCATTGGGCCTGGCCAGAGGGCAGCAAAGGATTCGGCTATAAAGGAACGTCTGCTTGGCATGGATGTCTTTAAAACGGCCAAGACGGTGGTCCTATATGCCTCTTTCAAAAGTGAAGCTGATACGCACGCCCTCATCGAGGGGCGGCTTAAGGCGGGCGTAAGGGTGATCCTGCCCAGGGTAGAAGGAGAGGAACTGGGGCTTTATGAGATAACCAGCATGGACAGGGACCTCCGCCCGGGGATGATGGGCATACCGGAGCCGGCTGGAGATGTCCGGGGGGCCGATATAAACGAAGCGGATATAATAATTGTGCCGGGCGTGGCTTTTGACCTTGCAGGAGGCAGGCTGGGTTATGGAAAAGGTTACTATGACAGGCTCCTAGCCCTGCGCCGCGGAAATATACCGCTAGCCGCGCTGGCTTACGAGGAGCAGATATGGGAAGGGCCGCTTCCGCTGTCGCCCCATGATATAAACATGGACTGCGTCGTGACTGAAAAAAGGACGATCTTTAACGGAACGGCCTGCGCAGAAGGATAAGTACAGCTAAGGAAAGACAAAATTAAAATGGACCTGGAAAAAATAAAAAAGGCAGTGACCCTTTTGCTTGAAGGCATCGGGGAAGACCCGGAAAGGCCGGGGCTGGTAAAGACCCCGGAACGGGTGGCCAGGATGTGCGAGGAGATATTTTCCGGCCTCGAAACCCCTCCCGAGGGCATACTCAAGCCGATCGAGGGGGAATCCCATGATGAGATGGTCCTTTTGAAGGACATCCCTTTTTATTCCGTCTGTGAACACCACCTGCTGCCTTTTATAGGTAAAGCGCATATCGCTTACATTCCCGAGGGCAGGATCGTTGGGTTAAGCGACCTAGCCAAGGCCCTTGAACATCTGGCGAAACGTCCGCAGGTGCAGGAGAGACTCACCGCCCAGCTTGCGGACATGATAATGGATTCCATCAGGCCCAGGGGGGCAATGGTCATAATAGACGCAGAGCACCTTTGCATGAATATGCGCGGAATAAAAAAACCAGGGTCAAGGACCGTCACATCCGCCGTCCGGGGCATATTCAGGACCAAGGCCACGACCAGGGGAGAGATGCTGGCGCTGGTAGGGAGAAGGGAATTCTTATAAATAGGGAATTTTTATTTTTTTTAAAATAAAAAAAAACTGAAGGCAAAAAACAAAAAATCCAAGGAGGTTTTACCGGTAATGGGGGCAAGGATCATCAGCGGCACGGAGATAGCCGCTCAGATAAGGGAGGAATTGAAGCAGGAAGTGGCCCGCATGAAGGAGGAGCACGGGTTGGTGCCAGGCCTCGTGACCATTCTCGTGGGCAAGAATCCCGCTTCGATAAGCTATGTTACAGGCAAACAGAAGACCGCGCATGAGCTGGGCTTCCATTCCACGCAGGACGATCAGCCGGAGGACATCTCCGAGGCCGCCCTCCTTGCGCTTGTGGACAAATATAACAAGGACCCGAAGATCCACGGCATTCTTGTGCAGCTGCCGCTGCCGCGTCACATCAATGAAAAAAAGGTTTTAACCGCGATAGACCCAGACAAGGACGTTGATTGCTTTCATCCGGTCAACGTAGGCCGCCTGGTAATAGGCGGGGACGAGGCAAGGTTCAAGCCCTGCACCCCGGCGGGCATTCAGGAGCTCATAGTGCGTTCAGGGTTTGAGACTGCTGGAGCCGAGGTGGTCGTGGTAGGCCGCTCCAATATAGTTGGCAAGCCCATCGCCCTTATCATGATGCAGAAGGGCAAAGGCGCAAACTCCACCGTTACCGTCGTGCACACCGGATCAAAGAACATGGAGGCGCACTGCAAGCGCGCAGATATCCTCATTGTGGCGGCCGGTGTTCCAGGCCTTGTAAAACCCGAATGGATAAAACCCGGGGCCTGCGTAATAGACGTGGGAGTAAACCGGGTCGGCGAGAAGAAGAGCGAAAAGACCGGCAAAATGGTCCCGATATTAAAGGGAGACGTGGACTTCGAGGCAGCCAGGGAGATAGCCGGGGCCATTACCCCCGTTCCCGGCGGCGTGGGGCCCATGACCATTACGATGCTCATGAAAAACACGGTCATGTCCGCCAAAATGAGCATCAAGTAAATTACCCACTTAATCTCCCAC
>JAKAGP010000019.1 GCA_021825785.1 Nitrospirota bacterium | reverse complement strand
ATCTAAGATGAAAAGAAACAAAGTCGCCATAATCGGGGCCGGTCATGTCGGGGCCTCTCTTGCGCAACTCCTTTTACATGACGGGATCTCTGACGTGGTCCTTTATGATGTGGCCCAGGGCGTGCCGCAGGGCAAGGCGCTGGACCTTGGGGAAGCCTGCCCGCTTTGGGGATCATCGGCTTCCATCAAGGGAACAAACGCTATCGAGGACACCGCGGGCTCGGACGTCATCGTCATAACCGCGGGGCTTGCGAGAAAGCCCGGCATGTCCAGGGACGACCTTCTTCAGGCAAACGCCACCATTATTAAAGAGGTCTCCACAAAAACGGCAGCCCAATCCCCTGATTCGATAATCATAATGGTCACAAACCCGATGGATGTAATGGCGCAGCTGGCCTGGAAATTCACGAAATTTCCGCCGCAGCGGGTATTAGGGATGGGCGGGGTCCTGGATTCCGCAAGGCTCCGTTCGTTTATCGCATGGGAGTTGAATGTCTCCCCTAAAGACGTCGAAGCCCTTGTCCTTGGAGGCCACGGAGACCAGATGGTGCCCGTAAAAAGCCTGATATCGGTAAAGGGGGCTGGCATCGATTCCCTTTTGCCCGAGGCAACCATACGTTCGATTTTTGAAAGGACCAGAAACGGCGGCGCGGAGATAGTCTCTCTTTTAAAGACGGGCAGCGCTTATTATGCCCCAGGGGCCGCAATTTACGAGATGGTGAAGGCTGTGCTGTTCGATGAAAAAAGGCTCCTTCCCTGCGCGGTCCATCTGGAGGGGCAGTACGGCGCAAAAGGCGTCTATGCCGGCGTGCCGGTAATACTTGGAAAAGGCGGGGTGGAGAAAATAATCGAGGTGCCGCTTACAGCTGAAGAGAAGGCTGCCTTCGATAAATCCGCAGGCGCTGTCGGCAAACTGGTAGAAACGCTCGGCCTTTAATTTTTAAAAGATAAAAAATAAAAAAATATAAAATGAAAAATGCAGCAAGGAGGACAAAATAAAATGGTTCAGAGGACTCTTTCCATCATCAAGCCCGATGCCGTCAAGAAAAACGCGATAGGCGGTGTTCTTAAATATTTTGAGGACGCGGGGTTGAGGGTCGCGGCCTTGAAAAAGATTCAGCTTTCAATAGAGGAGGCCAAAAAATTCTATATAGTCCACAAGGAAAGGCCTTTTTACAACGATCTGGCAACATTCATGTCCGAAGGGCCGGTGGTTGTCCTGGTGATCGAGGGTGAGGACGCCATCGCAAAGGTAAGGCAGATAATGGGGGCGACTAACCCCAAGGACGCCGCACCCGGCACCATAAGGGCCGCATATGCCGAGAACATTGAAAGAAACGCCGTCCACGGCTCGGACAGCGAAAATTCCGCGTGCTCTGAGATACCATTTTTTTTCCCGGAAATAGAAATACTATAAAAGCGGGTCCCCGGAAATAGCGGGTTTGGCGAAAATATCCGCCGATTATTTAAAATGGATAAATGAGCGTATTGCCTGTAGCTTGGGAACCAGTCCCATGGGACCAGTCCCCTTGCCACAGGGGCAAGCTGGCGAATATGATAAAAACAAAAATTCCTTACATAATATGCCCTGCGGGTTTACCGGCAGAATATCAAATTAAAAAACAGAAAAACGGGGGAGGAGCTTAAAAGAAGATGGATTATTTCCTTTCCGAAGAGCAACAGATGATAAAGGAGCTTGCAGCCCGGATAGCGCAGGAGAAGGTGGTGCCTGTGCGAGCGGAACTCGATGAGAAAGAGGAGTTCCCCTGGGAGATAATGAAGGTGCTCGCAAGCTCGGACCTTTTCGGGCTTTTTATTCCGGAGGAGTATGGCGGGCTTGGCAAGGGGGGCTTTGAGCTTGCGCTTGCGGTCGAGGAGCTTTCGAAGGCCTGTGTTGGCGTTTCGACCACATATGCGGCAAACGCGCTCGGGACCTATCCCATCCTTCTTTTTGGCACGGACGAGCAGAAGAAAAAGTATCTTCCCGACATAGCGGCCGGCAAAAGGCTTGTCGCGTTCGGGCTCACCGAGGCCAATGCCGGAAGCGACGCGGGCGGGGTCCAGACCACGGCAAAGCGCGACGGCGGCGACTACGTGCTTAACGGCACCAAGCAATGGATAACAAACGGCGGAGAGGCCGAGATCTATACCGTTGTCGCGATAACGGATAAGTCAAAGGGGCCCAGAGGGGCGTCGGCTTTTATCGTCGAAAAAGGTACGCCCGGCTTCAGTTTCGGCAAGAAGGAAAAAAAGATGGGCATAAGGGCCTCGGCCACAAGGGAGCTGGTTTTTGAGGACTGCCGTGTGCCCGGGGAAAACCTCCTTGCAAAGGAGGGAATGGGCTTTGTGGTAGCGATGAAGACGCTTGACTGTTCCCGTGCCGGAGTCGGCGCCCAGGGCGTTGGTGTGGCGCAGGGGGCGCTGGATGAGGCCGTGAAGTTCGCAAGACAGAGGGTGCAGTTCGGGCATCCCATAATAGGTTTTCAGGCGATCCAGCACATGCTGGCGGACATGGCCACGGAGGTTGAAGCGGCAAGGGCCCTCGTATACGCCGCCGCGCGGTATGCCGACAGCGGCGCAAAGGACGTGACAAAGGTGTCCTCGATGGCAAAGCTCTTTGCCACCGATGTGGCGATGCGGGTGACCACAAACGCCGTTCAGGTGATGGGCGGATCAGGTTACATGCGGGAGTACCCGGTTGAAAAGATGATGAGGGACGCAAAAATACTTCAAATATATGAAGGCACGAACCAGATCCAGAGAAACGTCATCGCGCAAAATATCATAAAGGAAGCTGCGAAGTCGAAATGAACAGCGAGCGTATTCCGAAGGACAAGCGAGCGAATCCGATTAATTTTGGAAAGACCCTGCATAAGATTACCGGGAGGGAAGCTCAATGAGGATAGCCGTTTGCATAAAACAGGTGCCGGACACAGCGGAGGTGAAGATAAACCGCGAGACCGGCACACTGATAAGAGAAGGGGTGCCCTCCATAATAAACCCCTATGACACCCATGCCATAGAAGCCGCGCTTTCCATAAAAGAAAAGCTTGGCGGCTCCGTTTGCGTGGTAACAATGGGGCCTCCCCAAGCCGAAGCCGCCCTTCGTGAGGCCATATCGCTTGGCGCGGACGAGGCATATCTTGCGACCGGCAGGGAGTTTGCGGGCGCAGACACGCTTGCAACCGCGTGCGCCCTTTCAGGGCTTATAAAAAAGACCGGTGCGGACCTTGTGATCTGCGGCAAGCAGGCCATAGACGGGGACACCGCGCAGGTGGGCCCGGAAGTAGCCGAATTTCTTGATATCCCCCACATATCCTATGTGAAAAAGATCATCGATGCAAATAACAGCTCGATAAGGGTCGAAAGAATGATGGACGAGGGCTCGGACATCGTTGAGGCGGACCTTCCGGCATTGATAACCGTCGTGCGAGAGCTGAACACCCCAAGGCTTCCGTCGCTAAAGGGGAAGATGAACGCAAAAAAGGCGGAGATAAAAAAGATGGGGGCTGCGGAACTGGAACTGCCGGTTGAGGTGGTCGGTTTTAATGGCTCTCCCACACAGGTGAAAAAGATATTTACGCCCGGCCCGAGGGGCGGCCGTAAAAAACTCGAGGGCACGCTCGAAGAGCAGATAGAGGCCCTTGTAGATGAACTTGTGGAGAAAAAATGCCTTTAAAAATAGAAAAGACAAAGTGCATGGGCTGCGGGGCCTGCATTACCGTCTGCCCTTATGACGCGATAGTGATTGAAGATGGTGTGGCGCGGATAGGGGAATATTGCCAGCTCTGCCAGGCTTGCCTTTCCAGCTGCCCCGAAGGCGCCATCATGGAGAGAAATGATGATCAAGCGGCGGCCGCCCCGGAAGACCTCGCGTCCTGGAGAGGCGTGTGGGTTTTCGCCGAGCAGAGGGGCGGGAAAGTGGCCCCTGTGGCTTTTGAGCTTTTAGGCGAAGGGAGAAAACTTGCCTCTGCCAGGGGCACGGAGCTTTCGGCCGTTCTTTTCGGGGCCACAAGGGGTGACGCACTGGAACTGATAAGGTGGGGGGCTGACACGGTCTATTTCTGCGGCCACGATATATTCAACGGGTTTACGGACGAGCCAAACGCGGAGCTGCTTTCAAGGCTCATAAGCGCCCACAAGCCGGAGGTCGTGCTTGCCGGGGCCACGGCCATAGGCAGGTCATTTTTGCCCAGGGTGGCGGCCAGGCTCAAAACCGGGCTAACCGCGGACTGCACAATGCTAGAGATAGAGGCGGAAACAGGCAATCTCATACAGACCCGCCCCGCTTACGGCGGAAACATTATGGCCAGCATCCTGTCGCCCCGGACCCGCCCCCAGATGGCCACGGTAAGGCCAAAGGTCATGAAGACGGGCCGGTACCAGGCGGACAGGCAGGGTGAGATCATTGACGTCGATGCCGCTGGCTTAAAGGCCAGGACCAGGGTGATTGAGACCATAAAGGCCCCGGAAACCGGAGTTAATGTCAATCTCCAGGAAGCCGATGTGATAATCTCTGGAGGCCGTGGGATCAAAAATAAAGAAGGTTTTGAGATGCTTAAAGAGCTGGCTCGGCTTTTAAACGGCACTGTCGGGGCATCGAGGGCGGCCGTGGATGAGGGCTGGATACCGTATTGTCATCAGGTTGGACAGACAGGAAAGACAGTGTGCCCCAAACTCTATATAGCTTGCGGCATATCGGGAGCGGTCCAGCACCTTGTAGGGATGCAGTCCTCAGATGTAATAGTCGCGATCAATAAAAACCCGGAGGCGCCGATTTTTTCGGCAGCCACTTACGGTATTGTAGGGGAACTGGGCGAGGTGGTCCCGCTTCTTATAAAAAAGCTCAGGGAGCGCAAGGCCGGGCAATGAAGATAGCCTTTATTTTCCCGGGGCAGGGCTCACAGAATGTAGGCATGGGCGCGGACCTGTATAGCGGATTTTCAGAGGCGAAGGCAGTCTATGAAGAGGCTTCCGATGTGCTCGGTTTCGATGTGGCAAAGCTCTCTTTCGAAGGGCCCAAAGAGGAGCTGGACAGCACTGTAAATACCCAGCCGTGCCTCCTTACCGCGGAGTATGCGGCCTGCAAGGTGCTGGAAAAAGACGGCGTAAAACCGGACCTCCTTGCCGGCCACAGCCTTGGCGAATATACCGCCGCGGTCGCATCGGGCGCGCTGTCTTTCTCCTTGGCGCTCCGGCTGACCCGTTTGAGGGCAAAACTCATGCAGGAGGCCGTGCCTGAGGGTATGGGGATGATGGCTGCCATCCTGGGGCTTGGGGCGGAAGCGCTGGATGAGGTGTGCCGGGGATTAAAGAGCGGCTACGCACAGGCCGCAAACTATAACTGCCCGGGGCAGATCGTCATTTCAGGGGAGACGGCAGCCGTACAGGAGGCCATGGAGGCCGCAAAACAGCGCGGCGCAAAACGGGCCATAGCACTCCCGGTAAGCGTGCCTTCCCATTCAAAGCTCATGGAAGGGCCGGCAAAGAAACTCGCGGAATTTCTTTTTCTCGAAGCCCGGATAAAAACTCCTACCGTGCCTATCGTGGGAAACGCCGATGCCATTGTGCTCAGTTCGCCTGACGGGCTGCGGGCCGCATTGGTGCGGCAGCTTTCAAACCCGGTAAGGTGGGACGAGTCCATGAAGGTGATGCAGGCGGAAGGGGCCGGGGTATTCATAGAGGTGGGACCTGGAAAGGTCCTCTCCGGACTTCTCAAAAGAACGCTTCCCGATGCCGTTTCATTCAATGTGGAAGACAGGGGATCGCTTCAAAAGACCCTTGAAGGGCTCAGCCAGCAGGGGGCCTAGGTTTACATTCTTTAATTAACTTCCTCAAAAAAAACGTGGGCCAGCGGCCATATCTCTATCCGTTCTCCCGTCCATACCCTTACCGCATCAGCCAGTTCCCTTTTTGAAAGCACATATTTGCGGTACTTGGCCCCCGTTGTGCCCCAATCTATGACAACGCCTTTTTTTCTTTTGTCAGTGTGTTTAAGCACAAGCCCTTTTCTTAAAAAAAGCATCTATTTGGGATCTCCGGTGAAAACCTCGGTTTGTTCGGCTGCCATCAGCTTTAATTCCTCCATGTGCGCGCCGAAGATCGAAAGGAGTTCCTCCTTTTCCCTGGCACCAAGCCCCGCGATACCGGCGTAATAATCAAAACCTTCTCCTGAAAAAAATTCAATGCTTTCACTTCTATGTGCAGCGTTCCAGAGGTCTTCAAGAGACTGGAGAATAACGGCTTCCGCAAGGGCTTTAATATTCATCGGGCCCCCTTTTAAAAAATGAGTTGGGTTTATTGAAAAAATTTTTTAAACTGCCGGAAAGGACTGCACGGGAAAAGGGCTCGCCTTTTCCTTAAAACAGTTTCTCACAAAAAAAACGGTTTGTCTTCTTAAAAGTTGGGGCTTGCTTCTATTTTTAAATAACGTCTTTTATCCAGGAGAGGGCGGCTGCGACGGTTGGAAACCCGATAGTGCTTGTTACGGCCAGAAGCGCATGGTACAGCTCCTCTTGAGAGGCCCCGGCCTCAAGCGCGCGTCTTGCATGCGAGTGGACAGCCCCTTCGGAACGCACCGCGGCAGCGGCCGCAAGCTGTAATAACTCCACAGTCTTTTGGTCAAGCGGCCCTGCGCTTTTGGCCTTGCGGCCCAGGTCCTCAAGCGCGGAGAAGAAATCCGGGAATTTTTCTTTCAGGTGGCTGTAATGCTCAGGCAGTTCCTTCATTTCCATGACGGGCCTCCTTATTATTGTTTATCTGAAACCGGAATTTTCATAAGAGCCCTGCCGGCCTCATAAACCTCTTTCAAAGCCGCCGGACGTTTCAAAATATCGCCTCTCGCGTCCACCCCCAGGTAGCACAACATTTTATGGTTCAGGACGCTTATCGTCCTGAAAAAAGACTTGGCTGTTGCTTCCGAACAGTCCTTGCCTTCGGCCCTGCCCATGCCCCCAACCGACAGGAAAAGCCCTGCCCGTCCATCTGGGCCCTGCGGCAGGGGTCTTTTAAGCATGTACTTTTCATGCCAGAAGCTTTGGCACCGGTCTATCATCGTCTTTGCCTGGGCGCTCACGCCGGCAAAATATATGGGGGAAGCAAGAATGAACCTGGATGATTCCCTTATGGCGGAATAGACCTTTTCCATGTCGTCTTTTACAATACATTCGCCGGTCTCGACACAACCGCCGCAGTCCTGGCATCCCCTTATGTTCATCTTGTTCAGTTCAAAAAGGGTGATTTCGGCCCCTTTCTCCGTGGCTCCGCGCACGGCCTCTTCAAGCAGGAGCTGCGTATTTCCTTTTACCCTGGGGCTGCCCATGAAAACAGCGGTTTTCATGCGTACCTTTTGTGAAATTCCCTCGTTGCCAGGGCGAATTTTCTGCCAAACTCGAATGCATCCTTCTGCTCTCCGTAAGAGGGCCGGTAATTGGTTGAAAGCGTGTCGCCGAATACATCGAGCTTCATGCTTTTGAACTCTTCAAGGGACAGTTTTACGGCCCCCCCGGCCCATCCGTAACTGCCAAATGCGCTGACTATACGGTCTTTCGGTCTTAAGCCCTTAAGATAGACAAGAAATTCCGCCACATAGGGAAACAGGTTATTGTTCAGGGTCGGGGAGCCAAGCAGGCACCCTCTGGCCCTCCAGAATTCCTTTATGGCAACCGAAAGCGGAGTGGCGCGGAGTTTTATGACCCTGCAGTCCATCCCCTCTTCCTTTAATCCCTGCATTATGGGCTGGGCCATCTGCCCTGTGCCGCCCCACATGGTGTCGTAAATTATCACCACGCGCTCATCCGTTTTGCCGTTTGCCATGTTCCGGTACATATCGAGCACCCTTTCGGGCCTCTTGCGCCAGATTATGCCGTGGTCCGGGGCTATCATGTCAATGGGGACCCCGAGCCTCGTAATCTCTTCCATCTTGTTCTTTATAAGCCCTCCAAAGGGCATAAGAATGTTTGCGTAATAATCCCAGACGGAGTCCTCAAGCTCCGCTTCGGAAGCACAGGCTACAAACTCGTCGTCAAACCGCTGGGAGCTTGCCAGGTGCTGCCCGAAACCGTCCTGAGAAAACAGGATGCCGTCTTCGATGGAAAGGGTCATCATGGAATCCGGCCAGTGGATCATCGGGGTCTCAATGAAAAGGAGGGTGCGCTTGCCTATTTTAAGCCGGTCTCCGGTCTTGACCACCTTAAAATTCCACCTGCTTGTGTCGTGGTAACGGGCAAGTCCGTCCTTGCCTTTCTGCGTGCAGTAAACAGGCACCCCCGGCATAAGCTCCATGAGTCTTGAGAGCCCGCCGCCATGGTCCGGCTCTATATGGTTTACGATCAGGTGTTTTATTTTTGAAGGTTCCATGAGGGCCTGAATGTTCTGTATGGACTGGTCCACGAACTCAAGCTTCACGCCGTCGATTAAAGCGGGTTCCTCATCGGCAATAAGGTAGTTGTTGTATGTGGAGCCCTTGGGAGTGATGTATCCATGAAAATCCCTGATGGCCCAGTCTATTACCCCTACCCAGTAGACATCCGGTTTTAGCGAAACAGAATTCATCACTCCTCCTTAGTCCGGTTTTATAATATTACCATTTTATGGAACCGCAGTTAAGCTGTCAGTTGCATAAATAAATTCTAACGTTGCATTACTACGTCGTCATTCCGGCTTGTCCGGAATCTTTCCCCGTCTTTCGGAAGGATTCCCGACGCGCTTCGGGACCAGTCCCTTCACTTGCGGGAATGACAACAAGAGGGGTTCAGAGTTCAAAACAGATACCCTGCGGCTTGCCTCGGGGGGTTCATTTTAATGAATTTTTTACGGATGGGCTGTCGTGCCTGATGAATTGTTTAAGGATGCCGCGGAAGGGTTCCAGGCCTCGAAAAAACGGTCCATGGCGGTTGTGCTTCCAATGGGCATATGCCCGTACCGGATCGAAAGCTCCCTGCCGGCCTCGGCCTTCGGTTCTTTATCGATCACCATTTTCCACATGGCCGAGACAAGCCCCGACCTGTCAGCCCCCGATTTGCAATGGATAAGCACAGGCCTTGGAGCGGTCCTGAATGCGTTCAGGATCTCCTGCACCTGCTGGCGGTCGGGTTCAGACGATGCCGAAAGCGCTATATCGTAATGCCTGACCCCGTTGGCCTCGCTGAACTTTATCTCATCCTTGTACCATTTATCGCCTGCGTTTCTTCCGCGCAGATTAAAGATGCTTCTGATGTGGTAAGTTTTAAGATAATCTTCAAGCTGTCCGTAGCCTGGCTGGTCGCACCTGTACGCCTCTCCGGGCGTAACCGCATGAAAATTCCCGTTTCCAAATACCGCCCCAAAATACCCGGCCGGAATCAAAAGAACGATAAATACGGCAAGAAAGATCCGCCGTCTCTTTTTAGGTCTCTGAGTTATCTCCATACTCCATTTTAAATCAATCCGGGCAGGAAAAATAAGGCCTTTTTCGCCTGAGTCAAAAAAACGATATATGCGTTGCCCGTGGCAGTAAATTCGGTTGCAACCGTGGATGGCAACAGATAGAATTCTTAAGTGATAAGGGCAAAAGGAAAGGTCATCTGGATTACCGGGCTTCCGGGAAGCGGTAAAAGCGTCATTGCCGGTGCGCTTCAAAAGATACGCCCCCGCCTGGTGGTCCTCAAGATGGATGAGCTAAGGAAGATCGCCACACCAAAGCCGTCCTACTCGGAAACGGAGAGGGAAATCATCTACCGCTCGCTTGTGTATACGGCAAAGACCCTCTCGGACCTTGGACACGACGTGGCGATCGATGCGACCGGAAACCTGCGCAGATGGCGCGAACTGGCAAGGTCTGAGATGTCCCCTTTCGCTGAGGTCTACCTGAAGTGCCCGCTTGAAATTTCAATGGAGAGGGAAAAAAAGAGGTCCAGAAGAAGGGGCGCACCCGCAGGCATCTATGCAAAGGCGAAAAAGGGCTGGCCGGTCCCTGGGGTTTCCGCCCCTTACGAGGAACCCCAAAACCCGGAACTCGTAATAGAGACGGACCGCACAGGCATCATGGAGTCCGCCCGCCAGATCGACAGCCTTTTAAGGAGACTTGCCAAAAGGCGGCAGGGGTGATTTAGAATCTATGTACATGGGAAAAATAAAAGTACTTCCACCTGACATAGCCGACAGGCTCCGGGCAGGGGAGGTGGTTGAAAGACCGGCCTCCGCCCTGAAGGAGCTTATCGAAAATTCCGTAGACGCGGGCGCCTCAATAATCCGGGCGGAGGTGAAAAAAGGGGGCAAAAGGCTCATCTCTGTCATGGACGACGGGGAGGGCATGGACATAGGCGACGCCCTGTTGAGCCTTGACCGGCACGCAACGAGCAAACTTGAAACCGGGGAGGACCTGTCTGGCATCAGGACGCTTGGCTTCAGGGGAGAGGCGTTGCCTTCCATCGCCTCCGTCTCGGAGCTTACGCTTGTAACAGCCCCAAAAGGGGCTTCCGAAGGGGTCCGTATAGAGGCCAAAGCAGGACAGATAATCGAGACCAGGCCATCGCCTGCGTCGGGGACAAAGGTGGAGGTCAGGGATTTATTTTTTAACACCCCCGCGCGCAAGAAATTCCTCAAGTCCGATTCCTCGGAGAATTTCCACATCATAAATGTCCTTACGAAACAGGCCCTGGCGCACCCCTGCACGGGATTTTCCCTCCATATTGACGGAAGGCTGAACATGGAGTTGGAGAGGGCATCCGGCCTTAAGGAGAGGATATCGCAGATATACGGGGGGCAATTTGTTGAAGGGCTCGTGGAGCAAATCTGCCAAAAAGACAGGCTCAGCCTGCATATTTTTCTATCTAAAGAAGGCAACTGGAGGGGCTCGCGCAGCCACCAGTTCATATTCGTAAACGGAAGGCCTGTAAAAGACCCATCTCTTGGGCACGCCGTATACGGGGCAATCCCTGGTATGCCCTCAGGCAGACACCCGGTCTTTTTCATATATATCGAGACCGTGCCAGGCGCTCTGGATGTGAATGTCCATCCGCAAAAAGAAGAGGTCCGTTTTGAGGACAAAGACGCGATCTACCGGTCAATAAGGGCGGCGGCTGGGGAGGCGTATTTTTCCGGCGGGGTGAGTTTGCCGGGCGGGCCGGGCGCTGAAAACGGGTCTGTAAATGCAGGCGGTGAAAGGCGGGCAAACGGGCCTTTTTCGGCTTCGGGATATCAGGAAGGAAACGGCATCAGTCCTCCGGCCCTGATCGTGTCGGAAGAGCTGTTTTTTGAGCAGGAATTTAAAAAGGCACGCGTTTTCATCAGGCTTGGCGAGATGTTCTATGCCTATAGTGAAGGCGGAGGCGTAACGCTTCTGGACCAGCATGCCGCCCATGAGCGTGTGATGTATGAAAAACTGTTGACCAATAT